>CBETWC010000116.1:0-6120 GCA_965539925.1 uncultured bacterium | reverse complement strand
CGGAACCCCGATTCCCTCAGAGTTCCTTTCGATGACACCGTACATCGTCACGATCATCGTTGTTGCCGGTGTCGTGGGGAGGGCGCGTCCACCAGCCGCCGATGGTCAGCCGTACATCAAGGACTGAGCGGACAGCGTCCACTCATCTTGCAGGTGTTGCGTAGCTCATTTCGCGCTTGAACTTTGCCCAGTCGGAGGACTTGGTGGACCACAGAACATCCGTGATGACTTGGAGGATCCCGAGTGCGAGGAGAACCAGGCTCATCCACGTGGGGACCGCAGGCATCAACATTGCCACGGGGAGAAGCAGGAACGGGATGGCCTTCGTGACGATTGCTCCTGAGGCGTGCATCCAGGCTCTGGTCCTCGGCGTCGCGCGCAGATAGGTGGCGTAGTCGGTCTTGACACCGGGCTGGGGACGGTCTTGACCGATGAACCATGCAAAGAACCGGATCCCTCCGATTCTGCCGACAACGAGGTGACCAAGGCCGTGTGTTGTGCCGAGGAGCACGCCTGTACCGGCGAGGAACACGAGCGCATTCCACTGATCGATGAATGCTGCTGCGGACACCAAGCTGAGTCCGATGAGGGCTCCGATGACGGCCACCGTGGTTCCGAACCAGACGGGGATCACCAATCTGGCCCATGCCTTGAACGCGACCCTGTCTATCTCGCCGATGCGGTCGGCGAACTGCTCGATGAGCTCCGGATCTCCCTTGACTGCCCTTACTGCGGGCCAGAACCCGGTTCCCCGGACATTGGGAGCATCCCCAACGGCCATCTGCACCTCAGCAGCATTCAGCGCAGAATCGATCTCAAGCGGCGTCATGCGCACAACGTAGCACCGGTGCGTTCTTTCCTGATACCTGACGCCTGATACCTGACGTCCGCCCTACTTCTCAACACCGAAGAACTGGATGCCCTGGAGGGCGAGTTCGTCGAACGGCGGATTCTGACCGACAGGCTCAGCGAGATGTGTTGTTGTCACCTCTATGCGGAGCTTGATGGTCTCGAGGCTGGCGATCTTCACCGTCTGGGGTTCATTCGAGTTTGCCAGGCGACCACTGATCGGCACGTTGAGATCATTGACCGTGATCGTGTATCCCTTGATCTTGTAGTTCCGTTTGAAGGCCTCGGTGTCGGTCACGTTCTGCAGCACGATCTCACGGATGAGCACCGGAGTAGCGAACGTGAATTCGAGCCATGCTCCGACGCCGCGCTGGCTGTCGTCGTTCCAGCGTGTATCGGGATTGCCGTCGATGAGATTCTCCGGGCCGAACGAATCGGCAACCTGCGAGCTTGCGGTTGCCTGGGTGGCGAACAGCTCGACGGTTGGTACAAGCACCGTCGTCGATGTAGTGGAGGACTCCGCTGTGGGGCCCTCGACCACGCCGTCGCCACTTCTGAAGATGTTCATGGTCAACGCTATGAGTGCGACGAGGAGCACAACTGCGGCAAGGACGCCGAGGGCGCGTCCGCCAGCCGACGTACGGGCTGCTGGCGCAGGGGCAATTGGCATCGGGTCCTGGCTCAGACGGGAGCCGCACCGCTCGCAGTGGTGGTTGAAGGAGGGATTGCGAGCTCCGCAAGAGGGGCATCCCACCATCTCCGCCGCCTCACCTGTTGTGGCGACGTGGTCGTGGTGTACAGGCTGTTCCCCTGTCTGTTCGACGGGTGGGGGTATGGGCGGGGGATCGAAGGTCTCTGTGATGTCGTCTGCCACCGGTTCTGATGACTGGTCATCGGCGCGCGTCTCGTCCAGTTCGAATGGCTCGAACAGGTCATCGAACTGGTCGTTGCGGTCGTCACCCTGCATGTCGGGTCCTCATCTCCGTTCGGCTCGAGGCGGTACTTCCTGGCTGCATCCGGGGTATTGTGCCACGGATGATGTTCTTCTTGATGTCGATACGAGTCGCCGAACCGTGGACGCCGTTCTCCGTGGCAGCCATGGCGGTACTCATTGTTGTACTTGTGGTCCTTGTGGTCGTGGCAATTCGCCGTTCATAATCTGTCACACCCACGCTCTACCTTTGCTGCCATGAAAGGTAATGCCAGAAGGGAGACACCGTCCTACTCCTGTGGACAGTGTGGACATCGATCAGTGAAGTGGATGGGCTTCTGCCCGCAGTGTCGGGCTCAAGAAGCGCTCGAACTCGAGGCTGTGCCGACGAGACGGAGAGCCGAGGCTGCAATTGATGTGGTGAGCGCCACGGACGAGCGATCCCACGTGAGGGACCGTTCGTCGGTTGGGCTTGCCGAGATCGACCGTGTGCTTGGCGGCGGCATCGTCCCCGGTGCAGCAATCCTTGTCGGTGGTGAGCCGGGAGTGGGCAAATCAACCCTCCTGCTGCAGGTGGCAGATCAGTTGGCTGGCGATTCGGGGGCGGTACTCGTCGCAACCGCCGAGGAGTCCACCCATCAGGTGCAGCTGCGCTCCAGGCGCATTGGGGTTCGCTCTGATGGCGTCTCCATCGCTTCTATCAACGATGTTGACGACATCATTGACCTTGCACGCAGGCTCGACCCGGCCGCGGTGATCGTTGACTCGATCCAGACCATCTCTGCCGTTGATGTCGCTGGCACGGCCGGTGGCACGACGCAGGTACGCGAATCTGCTGCGCGCCTCATTGAATTTGCGAAACGATCTGGAACACCCGTGTTCCTGGTCGGCCACGTGACCAAGGATGGTTCCATCGCGGGTCCTCGAACCCTCGAGC
Organism: uncultured bacterium; assembly: GCA_965539925.1. Classification (GTDB taxonomy): domain Bacteria; phylum Actinomycetota; class Acidimicrobiia; order Spongiisociales; family UBA5794; genus B3-G11. The sequence continues at coordinate 3,403 of CBETWC010000116.1, read as the reverse complement.
ACATGGTTGATGTCGTTCTCTATCTCGAGGGCGAGCTCGATCGAGATCTCCGGTTCCTTCGCGGCATCAAGAATCGGTACGGATCCGTGAACGAGGTCGGAGTGTTCGAGATGACTCAGTCGGGGCTCCTCGAAGTGTCCGATCCGAGCGGCCTGCTGGTTGCTGACCGAGATGAGACAGCATCCGGGTCGATCCTCTTCCCCACACTGGAGGGGAAGCGCCCGTTGGTTGTGGAGATCCAGGCTCTCGTCGTGAGGTCGGAATCCCCCCAGCCGCGCCGCGCGATCACCGGCCTTGTCCCGTCTCGTGTGCATCAGATCCTCGGTGTGCTCGAGCGGCATCTCGCGCTGCCTCTGCGCCGATTCGACGTCTACGTCAGTGTGATGGGAGGGTTGCGAATCACAGAGCCGGCAGCTGACCTCGCTGTGGCGCTTGCCATAGCGTCTGCGTACACGGACATGCCGTTGCGCAGAACCGCAGCATGGGGAGAACTCGGACTCACCGGCGATGTGAGATCAGTTCCGAGGCCTGCAGTTCGGCGCTCGGAGGTCGAGAGAATGTCGGCCGGGCCGATCGTTGATTCCGATTCCGGCGTAAGAGGGATACTCGATGCGATGCTCGCATCGGGACTCGTTGATCTACGCGACGGCGCAGCGAGCCGTAGCGACTAGTCTGCGGTGCGATGACTCCGAACGTCTCTGCACCCATCGACCTCCTGAGGCGTTTTGCCCCGGGCACCAATCTGCGTGAAGCGGTCGAACTCATCATGCGCAGAGGAACCGGCGCACTCGTTGTTCTCGGCGCAGGACCGAAAGTTGACGAGGTGTGTTCAGGGGGATTCGATCTCGTCGATGTTCCATATACCGCCCAGCGTCTTGCTGAATTGGCCAAGATGGACGGCGGAATCGTCGTCGACGATGCCCTGGGAACCATCACGCGGGCAAATGTTCAATTCATACCGGATCCTTCGATAGGTACTGCCGAGACAGGAACGCGCTTTCGCACCGCGGAGCGTCTTGCTCGCCAGACCGGACTACCTGTACTCGCTGTGTCCGAAGAGGGCCACCTCATGGCTGTGGTGTACTCGGGCGACTCCCGCTTCTCTCTCCAGTCCGTCGCCGACCTTCTTGCCGAAGCCAATCAACGGCTGCAGGCGATCGAGCGACTCCGAGTTCAGTTCAACGATGCAGTCCAGCGGTTGAATCGCTACGAGGCTGATGATGTCGTGTCGATGCGCGAGGTTGTCGCCGTCGTTCAGCGTGCTGGAGTGATTCGCAGACTCGCGCAGAGCCTCGACATCGTCGCCGCCGAATTGGGAGACGCAGCTTCTTTGATCTCACTACAGAGTGCAGATCTCACCGGTGGCGTAGCGAGCGTGGCCGAATTGGTCAACGTCGACTATCAGAAGCGCAAACCGCGCAAGGGTTCGTCTGTCTTCACAAGGCTCGATGCTCTTACTGAGGACGATCTGTACGACGCGGAGATCGTTGCAGAAGCGCTGGATCTTGGGCACCTCGATGAGCATGCCCAGCCGCGAGGCGCACGTGCCATCTCCCGTGTACCCCGACTCCCCAAAGCTGTCAGGGACTCGATCCTCAAGAAGTTCAGTTCCTACGAGAAGCTCATGGCCGCCTCTGCCAATGATCTCGCCAAGGTTGAGGGTGTCGGCAAGGCCCGAGCGCGCACGATTTTGTCATACCTGCACCCGGCAAGTGGCGTTGGGCCGATTCCCGCTGGAATCGACTGACGAGACGGGACCGCAAAAAGCTCAGTACAATCCCCGATTCCGACGACTTACGAGGTTCCGTGGCCACGAAGAAGACCACCGCAAAGAAGACGACCGCCAAGAAGGCCCCAGCCAAGAAGGCCCCAGCCAAGAAGAAGGCTGTGGCAAAGAAGGCGCCTGCCAAGAAGAAGGCTGTGGCAAAGAAGGCGCCTGCCAAGAAGAAGGCTCCTGTGAAGAAGGCGCCTGCCAAGAAGAAGGCTGTGGCAAAGAAGGCGCCTGCCAAGAAAGCGCCTGTCAAGAAGGTCCCAGCCAAGAAGAAGGCGAAAGCGCCATTCAAGGTCCGCGACAAGGTCGTGTATCCGCATCATGGTGCTGCAACGATCGTCAAACGCGAACGCATCGAGTTTGCCGGTGAGAAACAGGAGTACTACGTGCTCCAGGTCGCAACCGATCAGCTCACGCTTCGGGTGCCTGTCGAGAATGCCATTGAGCGCGGTGTTCGTCCTGTCATCTCCAAGAACAAGGCACGACAGGTGTTCGCAACCTTCAAGGAAGAACCGCAGGAGGCAGGAGCCAACTGGAGCCGCTGGTACAAGCTGTTGACCGAGAAGATCAACTCCGGCGACATCTTTCAGGTCGCCGAGGTGGTCAGAGACCTCACGTACGCCCAACAGGTGAAGGGCATCTCTCCTGCGCTCAAACGGATGCTTGCAAAGGCGAGGCTCATCATCGTTTCAGAGCTGCAGTTCAGTCTTGGTCTCTCCGAGGAGAAGACGGTCGAGAAGCTGGACAGGGCCCTCCCCGTGGTCGAACCGCCAGACGAGGCCTGATGGCCCGCCGGGTCCGAGCCCGATGAAGACGGCAGCGGTCATCGTCGCTGCTGGTTCCGGAACCCGCTTCGGGCAACCGAAGCACAAACTCACCCTGGACGGCACCGAACTCTGGCAGCGAGCCGTTGACGTGTTCGCTGCTGCAGGCGTGGATAGCATCGTGGTCGTTGGCGATGTTCCTGGTGGGGTGCCCGGTGGCTCGCGTCGGCGCGACTCTGTCGCTTCAGGCCTATCCGCCGTCCCGGTTGGAACTGAATGGGTGCTGGTCCACGATGCCGCGAGGCCGCTCATCACCAAGGACCTGGTCGAGAGAATCCTCGATAGGGCGTCGGCAGGCGATGTTGACGGTGTGGTACCAGCGATCCCGCTCACCGATACGACCAAACGCGTTGACGGCGAGTCAGTCCTCGAGACGATCGACCGATCGTCTCTCATATCGGTCCAGACACCGCAGGCCTTCCGGTTGTCTGCCCTGCGCGATGCGCACAATGGCGACCAATTCGATGCAACAGACGATGCCGCGATGGTGGAGCGCAACGGCGGTAGCGTTGTACATGTGATGGGCGACCCGATGAACATCAAGATCACGTTCCCTGATGACCTTGTCATCGCTCGTAGCTTTCTGGTAGCGAGGTCCAACCATGACTGACATCCGTACCGGACTCGGATATGACGCCCATCGTTTCGGTGGAGACGGACCTGTCGTGCTTGGAGGCGTGTCAATCGACCACACGGTTGGAGTCATCGGCACATCTGACGGAGATGTTGCTGTTCACGCTGTGTGCGATGCGCTCCTTGGAGCAATCGCTGCAGGTGATCTCGGTACATACTTCCCAAGCTCGGACCC
>CBETWC010000115.1:0-6169 GCA_965539925.1 uncultured bacterium | reverse complement strand
AGGACATTCGCAACGACCCCCTGATGACAGATCTATATGCCGAGAACTCCGCACAGATGGGTCGCAAGATGAATCGACTCGCCGACCTACCGCCTGAGACATCAGGATCGACTGACATGGGGAACGTCTCGTACGAGGTGCCATCGATCCACCCGATGCTCGACCTGTACTGCTACCCGATCGTGAACCACCAGAAGGAGTTCGCTGCCACCACGATCACAGACGTTGGCGATCGAGCGATCCGGGACGGGGCACTTGCCATGGCATGGACGATCATCGACCTCGCCGAGGGAGACCGCTGGGACGAAATCGGCACGTAAGGTAGTCGTGAGAGGAGGCAGGGTTGGATGCCGAGAACCGCGACTGGTCGCTGAGCACGGCCGAAGAAGCCGCTCGATTCCTCGAATCGCCTGAAGCCGGGCTGGCCACCAAGGAGGCGCAGACGCGCCTCTCCGCCTTCGGGCCGAACGAGATCGAGGATGCTGCCGGTCGAACACGGTTCGAGATCCTGATCGCCCAGTTCAAGGCAGTCCTCACCTACGTCCTGCTCGCAGCAGCCGGTATCTCGCTCGCGCTCGGAGATTGGATAGAGGCGGTGGCAATCCTCGCCATCGTGATCCTCAACGCGATCATGGGATACGTCCAGGAGAGCAGGGCCGAAGAAGCCATGGCGGCTCTCCAACAGATGGCTGTGCCCGCGGTGACTGCACGACGGGACGGAGAGGTCGTTGAAATCCCGTCCGCCGACCTCGTTCCCGGCGACAGAGTCCTTCTCGAGACGGGCAACATCGTCCCTGCCGACGGACGCCTGCTCAACTCGGCGAACCTTCGCGTCGAGGAAGCCGCTCTCACAGGGGAATCAGAGCCGGTCACCAAGAGGGCAGAGATCACGCTCGAATCGGCACGCGCTCTCGCCGAACGCCGCAACATGGCCTACTCGGGAACGATCGTGACAATGGGTCGGGGAGAACTCCTCGTCACCGACACGGGGATGACGACAGAGATCGGCAAGATCGCCTCGATGATCCAATCGGTGGAGGACGAACGCACCCCGCTCCAGCTCAGGCTTGACAGCCTCGGTAAGGTGCTCGCCGCCGCCGCGTCAGCTCTCGTTGTCATCATCTTCATACTCGGCATGCTCCGCGGGGATGACATCGAGACCCTCCTCTTGACCTCGGTGAGCCTTGCCGTCGCAGCGATCCCTGAGGCAATGCCAGCCGTTGTGACCATCGCGCTGTCGCTCGGTGCCCAGCGAATGCTCAAGAGGAATGCCCTGATCCGCAGTCTGCCGGCCGTAGAGACCCTTGGATCTGTAAACGTCATCTGCACCGACAAGACCGGGACTCTCACCGAGAACCGGATGACGGCTGTCGTGCTCGACGTCGCGGACCATCACCTCTTCCTCGACGACACGCCACCCGAAGGCGTCCTTCCAACGATCGAACTGGCCATCATGACGGGGGCACTCTGCAACGACGCGGCGCTCACATCAGGCGAGTTCGGCTATCGAGCCATTGGAGACCCGACAGAGGGAGCTCTCGTGGTTGCCGGGGCAAGGGTTGGACTGCTCAAGGACGAGCTCGAAGCAGCACTGCCCCGCGTCGGCGAAGTCCCGTTCGATTCCGATCGCAAACGGATGACGACGATCCATCGTCTCTCCCACGGGGCCACAGATCTGCCATCCAGCCTCGCCGAGCTGGCTGAGCTACTCGCTGACACGGAGTTGCCAACCCACATCGCCCTGACAAAGGGGGCGATCACCGGCCTGGTCGAGCACTCCGACCGCATCTGGACGGGGGATGCCACAGCTCCACTCGATTCGGAATGGATCGGTCGTGTGCTTCGGGCCGAGGAGGCCCTTGCAGGATCGGGTATGCGGGTACTGGGCCTGGCCGTCAAGCCGCTCACGGAGGCAACGGACGGTGACGCTTCCGTGGAGAACGAACTCATCTTCGTGGGCATGTTCGGACTCATCGATCCCGCAAGAGAGGCTGTACCAAGAGCGGTGGCGAACACACTTGCTGCTGGCATCCGACCGGTGATGATCACCGGCGACCATCCACTCACGGCGCGCCACATCGCCCAGGAGATCGGGATGACCAAGAGCGACAGGGTCATCATCGGTCCGGAGCTCGAAGCAATGAGCGATGCAGAGCTGGCTTCCGCTGCAGCATCCGTCGATGTGTTCGCGCGGGTCTCACCGGCGCACAAGCTGCAACTCATTGCAGCGCTACAGGGCCAAGGCGACCTGGTGGCGATGACCGGTGATGGTGTCAATGACGCGCCGGCCCTCAAGAAGGCGGACATCGGTGTCGCGATGGGCATCACGGGAACTGATGTCTCCAAGCAGGCAGCCGACATAGTGCTACTCGATGACAACTACGCCACGATCGTCCATGCGGTCGAGGAAGGCAGGGTCATCTATGACAACATCCGCAAGTTCATCAAGTACCTGCTGACCTGCAACACCTCCGAGATCCTCGTCATGGTGCTGGGCCCATTCCTCGGGATGCCACTTCCTCTGCTCCCGCTTCAGATCCTGTGGATGAACCTCGTCACAGACGGGCTGCCCGCACTCGCCCTTGGTGTCGAACCGGCCGAGGACGATGTGATGGAGAGGCCGCCGCGGTCGGCAACGGAGACGATCTTCGGCGGAGGAACAACGACGTTCATTGGAATCTTCGGCCTCGCGATGTCGGTCATCACACTCGGCGTGGGCTGGTGGATGTGGAATGCAGGAGATGAGGCGTGGCAGTCGGTTCTGTTCACCGTCCTCATCTTCGCCCAGCTCGGGCTGGCGCTCGAGGTGCGGTCGGAGAGTCGATCCTTGCTCAAGATCGGGCTATTGACGAACAAGGCCATGCTCGCAGCAGTCGCAATTGGGATCGTTGCGCACCTCGGAATCCTCTACATCCCACTCCTCCAGACGATCTTCGGCACAGTGCCTCTTGATCCAGCGCACTTCGGAGCAGCAGTCGGCGGAGCCCTCCTCCTCATGACGTTTGTCGAGGTGTATAAGAAGGTAGAAGGTAGAAGGTAAGAGAATTCAGGCGTCAGGCGTCAGGCGTCAGGCGTCAGGCAGAACGCGAGCTGCGAGCCAAGAGGGGGAAACTCTCAGATCTCAGCTCTGTGCCTAGAGGCTTTCGATTACGCTATCCGTTCGAGTCCTTCTGCCACTGCTTCGACCAGGGCGTCGATCTCTTCTTCGCCCATTGCTGTCGAGGTCGTGGCGGAGCATGTGTTGATCATCAGGAACCCGTTGTCGAAGAGGTGGTCGAGCAACGTGTTGAGACGAACCAGCTCCTCTGACGAGATATAGGCCTCGCGGTAGTTCGTCGGTGGCTGTTCCTTGAGATGGATCCTGAACATCGAACCACCTCCCGTGACACAAGCCTTCGCCCCGGTTGCTCTGATCGCGTGTTCGATGCCCCTCATCGCCCGTTCGCTCAGGGCGTTCGTGTAGGCCACGGCTTCCCTGTCAAACAACTCCATCGCGGTCAAGCCAGCCGTCATCGTGATGGGGTTCGCAGAGAAGGTGCCCGAGTGAGGGAAGAGCAGCTTGTCAGCCAATGGGTTCATCACGTCCATGACCTCCGCTCTTCCAGCAATCGCCCCGACCGGGAACCCCCCTCCGATGATCTTCCCCAATGCCGTCAGATCGGGACGCACGTCGTACCACTCCTGCGCACCTCCGTACGCGGAACGGAACGTGATGGCCTCGTCGAACAGCAGCAGCGAACCGCTGGCTTCGGTCCACTCCCTGAGCGCTGACACGAATTCGTCCGATGCAGGAATGAGGCCCACGCGATGAGGCAGGGGATCGAGAACGACAGCAGCCAGAGAGTCCTTGTGCTCGTCGAGGATCGAGATCGCGCGATCAGGGTCATTGAACGGGATCACGACGACATCGGAGAGGACGCCAGGAGGAGTGCCGTAGGCGACAGGCACCGCAACCGGGTGCATCTCGCTCCCCCAGTTGGATGGATCCGCCGTCTGGGAGACCTCGGCGTAGTCGTACAGCCCGTGATAGGACCCTTCTACCTTCGCGATCTTGTGCCGTCCGGTGAACGCCCTGGCAGCTTTCATCATGCCCATGACCGCCTCGGTCCCGGAATTGACGAACCGCACCTTTTCGAACCCGCTGCTTCTGCCGACGATGTGCTCGGCGTAACGGACCTCCACCTCGGTTGCCAGCGTGAACGCTGTTCCCTTGTTCAGCTGAGCGGTCACGGCTGCAACGATCTTGGGATGAGCGTGTCCATGGATGAGCGATGCCATGTTGTTGGCGAAGTCGATACGTTCAACGCCCTCGATATCGGTGACACGACAGCCCTCTGCATGGTCTGCATACAGAGGATGTGGCTTGCGTAGGACCGTATTGCGGCTCACACCGCCGGGGAGTACCCGCAGCGCCCTCTCGTACAGTTCAGCACTTCGTGAAGAATCGTTGGCCATATCAGACTCCTATCGCTCCGTTTGCGATGGGTAGCAAGGGAGCGCCTGTCCGCTCCCTGACGTATTCGTAGTCGATCCCTGGCGCCAATTCGACGAGCTGGAATCCATCGTCAGTCACATCGATGACAGCAAGATCGGTGAAGATCCGGCTCACCACGCCGACGGCGGTCAGCGGGAACGTACACGAGCCGACGAGTTTCGGTTCACCGGTCTTCGTCATGTGCTGTGTGATGACGAGGATCGTCTCCACCCCCGCAACGAGATCCATGGCCCCACCAACTGCCGGAATCGCGTCCGGTCCACCGGTTGACCAATTGGCAAGATCACCGTTGTGGGCCACTTGGAGGGCCCCAAGCACGCACACATCGAGGTGGCCACCCCGGATCATCGCGAAGCTGTCGGCGTGATGGAAGTACGCCGCGCCAGCAAGCGCCGTGACACGCTTCTTGCCTGCGTTGATGAGCTCAGGGTCCCCCTCGCCGGGTTCGGGTGAAGGACCCATACCGAGCAGGCCATTCTCCGTGTGATAGATGAACTCGCGATCTTCAGGTACATAGCCAGCGACCTTCTCCGGGATTCCGATCCCGAGGTTCACATAGGAACCGTCAGGGATGTCGAGCGCGGCGCGCTGGGCCATCTCGTCACGGGTCCATCCGAGCTTCGTAGCCGTGTTGTCTGTCATGGGTACGACACTCCCTGCGCAACGAGTTCGGATTCGAGCAGAGGCTCAGGGACCTCGATGACACGATGTACAAAGATTCCCGGTGTCACGACGCACTCGGGATCGATGACCCCTGGCTCCACTATCTGCTTCGCCTGGACGACGGTCGTCCTCCCCGCCGTTGCCATAAGTGGGCTGAAGTTGCGCGCCGTCTTGTTGAACACGAGGTTCCCATACCGATCGGCCTGCTCTGCCTTGATCAAGGAGAAATCGGCTGTGAGGCCGTACTCAAGCACGTACTCACGACCATTGAACGTGCGGCGCTCCTTCCCCTCCTCGAGTGGAGTCCCAACGGATGTCGGCGTGTAGAAGGCCGGTATGCCCGCACCTCCCGCCCGAATCCTCTCGGCGAGCGTTCCCTGGGGCACAAGGTCCAACGCTGTCCTTCCGGAGCGATAGAGCACAGGGAATACCGTCGAGTTCATCGTGCGCGGATAGGAACAGATCATTTTCGACACACGACCGGCCTTGATGAGCGCGGCCAGGCCGACCTCGCCACTCCCGGTGTTGTTGTTCACGACGGTGAGGTCGGTTGCCCCTTGGTCTATGAGTGCATGGATCAGCTCGATGGGGCTTCCTGCTTCGCCGAATCCACCGATCATCACGGTGGCACCGTCGAAGATGTCTGCAACCGCCTCGGCCGCGGTGTCGATGCGTTTATCGATCATCGTGAGAACTCCCGTTGTAGAACGTCAGGCTCCTGTGACCGACCCGATCGACACTGGCTGCTCCTGACGCAGCGAATCGATCCGCTCGTAGTCGAACAGGCCAACCTCATCGAAGAGCACGCGATCCTCGTAGTCATCGAACCAGATCGCCTCCGGATTCCGGCCAACGATGCAGACCTTGCCACGGTCGGGGGCATCCTTTGCGTTGCGTAGGTTCTTGAAGATCACGACACCGTTCTCGGCACCTGCGAGTCCGGGGATCGGCTCGTTCGTCACCACGGTGTCGCCGGCTTCGACTCGCGTAACCAACGCCGGGACCGGATGG
>CBETWC010000114.1:0-6177 GCA_965539925.1 uncultured bacterium | reverse complement strand
CGCACAGGACGAGGGAGACTTCGAAGAGGCAATGGTTCCCGTTGGACTCTTCCAGCTCGGAGAGATGGATGAAGACATCGTGCGACCCGACGTCACCGAAGATGACATCGACTTCGGCGAGGAAGTTGAAGCAGACCCGAGTGCTGTACCACTGCTCGAGGCCCTGCACGCCATTGGAGGCCCGGCTGCCGAAGCGATGTTCCTCTCAATAGAGGATGCACGCCAGGAGCGCATCAACTTCGATGCCTACCCCGGCGCTGGTTCCGTGCTCAAGGATCTCTACCGAACCTCCGTGGGCAGTGCAATGGCGCATGCAAGGCCGCTCGGTCAGTTCGCCCTTGCGTGTTTCATGATCATCGGCGGGCACGAGGAGCGGAACCAGCTCCAGCGCAAGCTCTCTCCACATGTTGCTCTCGCAATCGACGACGCCATGGCCTTCCTTGACCCGGTGCTCGAACTGGATGATCCTTGGTCCGTCGGAACGATTGCCCTCCAACTGTTGTCCGTCGCCAAGATGCACAACCTCGTCCAGGAGGGAGCAGCGTCGACAACCGACAAGGGCCGCAAAGCGGAGATGGATGCCGACGAGGCTGCTATTGCGGACTCCGTCGATGCAGTTCGACTGGTTACGCCTTCTCTCCAAGATCGTGAGTCGTACGACCAAACGCGTGCAGCAGCCCAATCGATGTCTGCCCAGGATGGGAAACTCGGAGATGCCGAGACGGCCGGTGACCCTGCAACCGACCAGATCATGAAGGTATCGACTGCTCCAACCGTCTTCCTCCCAACAGGGCAGGGCGGGAAGCTCATGGTGCTCGACTTCCCCCACCGATTCATCGATTGGGCTCCCCAAGGTCGCGAGATGCTCCTGAAGGCTTCAACGGATTGGGGCGTGGCCCAGCATCGTGTCTCAGGCGAGCTCTATCCGCTATTCCTTGCAAACCAGAGGCGCGGATTGCGATCCGGTTTCGATGCAGGTGACCTGTCCCCTTACACGCCACTTCTGCTCGGCGCCGGTCTGTACGAGCGGATGTTCGAACGCCGAGATCTGCCGTCGAGACGTTCGTACGCACTCAGCCTTCTCGTCGATGGTTCAGCCTCGATGCTTCAGCCCCGCGACGCCGGATCCCGCAAGTCACCCTGGGCCATGGCCGCAGCACTCCTGGGTGCGTGGACGCTGGCCCGCCTTGCCGACGAACTCCAGATCGACTTCGAGCTCGCCATCTTCAACCGATCGTTTGCCACCGACCCTGACCACACCGAGGCGGCCTACCGCGACACGCGCGCCAAGGCCACAGCCGGTCTACGTCAGGCGCAGGGCGGCAACGCCGAACGCCTGACGCGTACCGTGAACCACTACCTCATCAAACGGTTCAGCCAGAGGTGGCGGGCGTCCGAAGACGTGCTTGCCGGTCTCTTCTACGCTGCGGCCGCTCCACAGGACGCTGCCAGGGAGGCGAGAAGATCTCCGGAAGACTCACCTCCCGTGTCGATGTTCGAGAAGGCAGCGAATGTCGACGAGTTCAATCTCGCCCATGCGGCCGAGCGACTTGCATCCCAGCACGCGACACATCGGATGATCGTTGTCCTCGCCGACGGCATGACGCGCGGTTCCGTGCAAACCCTCGCAGAGACGGTTGCAAGCGTTGAACATTCCGGAGCAACCGTGCTCGGCATTGGCATCGGTGATGACACAGTGCGCTCCGCCTATTCACGAGCCCAAGTTGTTGAGCAACCCCTCGGCCTCGCGTCTGCGATGGTCGAAGGCGTTCGTTCGACGCTCTACAAGACGATTGCTGCTTCCGGTTCGGACGCCTGGTGGGTCCATTCGGGAGCTCGCGAGCTACAAGATCTGATCACTTAGGAGTACCAATGGCAGAAACCGTCACGTTCATCGATCCGAACGGAGAAGGATCGGATGTCACCCTCCCGGTGACCGAGGTCCCGAAGGATCTACCGGACAGGGAGACACGACTCGATCACATCCCTACCGAGGACCCCTACTACGTCGATCTTGGGATGCTCTACAAGCTTGCGCTCCTCGAGGAGATCCGCCGTGCAAACTTCTCAGATACGCCGTTGCATCTCGCCCTGCGCGGACACATGGGAACAGGGAAGGACCACGATCTGGAGCAGTTCGCAGCCAGGTTGAGGACGCCCTATTACCGGATCCCCCTCACGGGTGAAGTCAGAGACATCACGCTCATCGGTTCCGTGAAGCTGCACGGCGATGGAATGGGAGGCACCGAGTCTCGCTGGGAGGACGGCGACATCACGAGAGCCCTCCGAGGCCCCTCGCTTGTGAACCTCTCCGAGTTGAACGCCGCTGGCGCCGAGACACTGTTCGCCCTTCACGGCCTGCTCGATCGCCACCAAGCGCTCGAACTCCCCACGGGCGAGATGGTTCGACTGCGCGACGATGTGCGAATCTTCGGAACGCTGAACCCGACGGATCTCCGCGACTACGCCGGTACACAAACGCTCAACAAGGCATTCGCCGACCGCTGGATCATCTGGGAGAAGATCTTCCCCGGGACGGAAGAGCTCACGCTCATTCTTGAACGCCGGCACCCGGGCATGGATCCGGAGGTGCTCGACCTTCTCACCAAGCTCGCCACTGAGATCAACGCGTCGTTCGTTGCTGGCGATTCACGAACCCGGGTCGAGACACCGATGTCCCTCAGGACGGTGCTGGACCGCTATCCCGCCGGTCTACGGATGTATGCAACAGCTCAAGACCCGATGCGTTCTGCGTGGCAGGAGTTCGTGCTCCCACACATCGATCCGTATGACCGGGACCACTATGAGACCGTGTGGTCAGCAGTGGTTAGGGTCGGGCCGAGCCGGCCACCGTTCACCGACTGAGAGGACCTGACATGCCTTCGTTCGACATCGTTTCACAGGTAGATATGCAAGAGGTTCGCAATGCCGTCGACCAGGCATCACGCGAACTCGTCAATCGCTATGACTTCAAGGGGACGAACACCTCGGTCAAGCTCTCAGATGAGGGGATCACGGTTGAGTCCTCAGCCGATGGCCGACTCGATGCAGCGGTAGATGTGCTCAAGACGAAACTTGTCAAGCGCAGCGTGTCGCTCAAGTCGATCGCCGGGGGCGAGCCGAAAGAGATCGGCGGTGGTCGCTACAAGGCGGTCTTCACCCTCAACGAAGGCATAGCCCAAGATGCCGCCAAGGAACTCACGAAGGACATCAAGGACATGAAGCTGAAGGTCCAAGTCCAGATCCAGGGCGACCAGCTCCGCGTCTCGGGCAAGAAGCGCGACGACCTCCAGAACGTCATAGCCGCCGTCAAGGGCATGGACTTCAAGCTGCCACTGCAGTACATCAACTTCAGGGACTGAATGGGAATCAGCTTTCAGGCGTCAGGCGTCAGGAAGAACGGAAAGACGCTGGGTTGCGCGCGTAGGGTGGTGGGATGAACGTACAGATTCGCACCCTCGCTGGCGATGAATGGACTCTCTGTCGCGATTTGCGTCGGCGAGCGCTTGCGGAGTCACCGGATGCGTTCCGCGCAACGCAGGCAGAGGAGGACCAGGAGTCCGACCAGTGGTTGGAGGATCTGATCCGCAACACTGTTGAGCACCCGCGCGGTGGATTGTGGATCGCTGATGTCGGGGCGAATCCGGTCGGCATGCTCTTCGGACGACTCGATCCGGATGATCTTCATCTCAGCATCGGCGCCATGTGGGTCGACCCCGAGGAGCGGGATCAGGGCATTGGACGAGCCCTTGTCGCTGCGGCGATCGAGTGGGCAATCGAAGCAGGTGCCACCACCGCAACATTGTGGGTCACCGAGGGGAACGGCTCGGCGCTCGCCCTCTACCGCAGCTGCGGGTTCGCCGACACGGACGAGCGCCAGCCACTTCGAGACGGTTCACTTCTGTACGTATCCAAGCTGACCGCAGATCTCTCCCATCGGTGATCCGTCGCATTTCGAGTGCAACGCATCGTCCTCCCTTCAGGGAGGACGACAAGCGAGACCGTCGCACTGTCGCTACAGGACGCCACCAGGGAAGAGACTCCTCCTGAAGCCTGATGCTCTTGACTCTTGACTCTTGACTCTTGACTCTTGACTCTTCTTCCGCTCTGCGCAAGCTACGCTCGCCTTCATGACTTACCGCATGAACGACCCGTCAACTGACGCACAGATCGATCAGCTCGTCGCCGACGTTGTGGCAAGTACCGATGGCCTCACAACGAACGCCGACCTCGTTCGCGAGATCATCGTGTCTGCCCTCAAGGTGGTGAAGGACAAGACCGACCGTGCCGACGTGCGGATGATGAACACCGCCATGAAGGAGCTCAGATACTCCTCACTCGTGTTCCAACCATTTACTTACACGAAGAAGGTGGCGGTGTACGGATCGGCTCGCACGGCCAAGACCGACCCGAACTATGCAATGGCGGTCGAGCTCGGAAGGCGCCTTGCCGAGGACCACGACTACCTCGTCATCACCGGCGCCGGCCCGGGGATCATGGAAGCAGCCAACAAGGGTGCGGGGACGGAGAACAGTTTCGGCGTCAACATCCGTCTCCCCTTCGAGAACGGTGCAAACGAATACCTCGCCCCCGGCAAGGTGATCAACTTCAAATACTTCTTCACGCGCAAGGTGCAGTTCGTCAAGGAATCAGACGCCTTTGCACTGTTCCCTGGAGGGTTTGGAACTCTCGATGAAGCCTTTGAACTGCTGACGCTCATCCAGACAGGGAAGTCCGACATCCACCCCATCGTCATGGTGGAGGCCGAAGGAACCGGCTACTGGGATGCGTGGGAGACGCTGTGCAGCGTTCTCATCGAACAGGGCATGATCGCGCAGCCTGATCTCAACCTCTACACGGTCACCACGGACATCGACACGGCTGTCGAGGAGATCGTCCGGTTCTATCGGGTCTACCACTCCCAACGGTTCGTTGATGGACTCTTGGTTCTCCGGCTCCTCACCCCAGTGCCCGACGAGCTCCTCGCAGAGCTCAGTGACGAGTTCTCGGACATCATCGAGTCCGGCGTCATCGAGACGATCCCTGCGACGCAACACGAAGTTGAGACCGATGATCACATCGACCTTCCCCGTATTGCGTTCCACTTCAATCGGCATGGATATGGTCGTCTGCGCGCATTGATCGACCGTTTGAACGACTCCGACGCGTAACCGAGCGACATCCGCCAGCACTCACATCTGCAGTAGAATCCACCTATGCGTGAGATCCTCTCAGACTTGGTAGCAGAACAGCAGCACCTCGACCAGTTCCTCCAAACACTCAATACACGGCAGTGGCCAACCATGACCCCTGCGCACGGTTGGTCCATCCAGGACACCGTCAGCCACCTCGCCTATGTCGAGGCATTCGCCGCGGAAGTGCTCGAGCAGGGTAAGAGCCGACTTGACCAGGAAAACATCACAGACATCGACGAGTGGACAGTGATCGGTGTCGAACAAGGCAGGGGCCGACGACATCAAGAGATCATCGAATGGTGGCGCTTCGGCAGAGCCGACGTCGTTGACGCCCTTTCTCGCATGCTCGCCACGGAGCGCGTCCCCTGGCTCCACGGAGAGATGAGCGCCGAATCGTTTGCCAACATCCGCCTCATGGAAACATGGGCACACGGACTCGACATCAAGGCTGCGATCCTCGACCGGATAGTCCCTCTCGCCGGACCTCCGGAGGGCCTTGCAGATGACGAGGAGTGGGTCGACCCGCTCGCCGACACAACCCGCCTCAGGCACATTGCTTCCCTCGGACAGGAGTCCCTGCCGTTCGCCTTCGAACAAGCTGGAGAAGAATTCCCCGAGTCCGGAATCCGAGTCGAGGTCATGGGTCCGCTCTATGCAGCATGGCGCTTCGGCCCTGAGGACACCGACCAGGTCATCAAGGGTATGGCTGGTGACTGGTGCCGGTTGGTCGTCCAACGCCAGACTGCAGAAGAGACCGGCCTCAAAGCCGTCGGCGAGTATGCCGAGAAGGCACTCCACATAGCCAGAGCGTATTGATCAGAGCGCTCGGCTGGGGGAGCCTCGCTTCCAGGTGTCAGGCATCAGGTGTCAGGCAGAACTCGGCGGTCAGGCCACGTCTTGACTCTTGACTCTCAACTCTTCTCCGTCTTACCCACAACTCCATGGGTAAGTCGATTTTGTCATTCGGGTCCCCCTCGACGAA
>CBETWC010000113.1:0-6185 GCA_965539925.1 uncultured bacterium | reverse complement strand
CCGGTGGTTCGTTCAACTCCAGTTATGAATCCCAGTTCCGGAGCCTCATCAATGGGTTGCGTTCGACGCCGTTGATCTCCGACTCATCCCTCAACAGTTATGCCAGGAACTGGGCGAAGCACATGGCTGATACGGACAACTTCAGCCACTCCAATATCGGGTCACTGCTTGGTCCGTGGAGCACAGTTGGTGAGAACATCGCGTGGGGATACTCGGTCTCATCGATGTTCGATGGGCTCAACGCCAGCCCTGGCCACCATGCGAACATGGTGAATACGTCATTCACCCACGTTGGAGTCGGCGTGTGGGTCGATGCCGATGGCAGGATCTGGACGACGCACGTCTTCGGTGGCTAGGCCTCCGCCCGAACCCAACGCGGTGGCTGTGAGCGGAATCCCCTTCGAAGCAACTCCCCCATCGTTGCGGCATTTCGGCGGACCAAAGGGTCGACGGTGATCGTACCTGCACCATTCGGTTGATCGTCGGTGCAAGCCCAGCAGAACGTGCGGTCGTACTCGGCGAGAAGCTCCTCGTCGGTGAGAATCGGTACCGGGAGGTCCTGGACTGCTCTGGTAAGCATCTTCACTCCGTTCAGTGGGGCTTCCTATGTTGTCGGCGCTCTCAATTGGGTCCTTGAGCGCATACGGTCTGGCACTGTGCGGCGAGTATCGGCGCCATCCCCTCCCCCACTTTGGTTTCGAAGGCCGCTGCGCAGTGCGAGCTGGATTCTGCCATACGATCGACGAATCGCCCGACAATTCAATGGTTGACGAACAACACCCTCAGAGACGGGGTCTCCCGAGGCGGTCCCGCTCATCGTCCATGCGGTTGAGTTCTTCACGCCCGTTGAACACGATATCGGGATCGATCTCGAAATCGAGGTCGGGGTCCCTGTCGGCGTAGTCGACGGCGTTGAGGATCACCTTCATTGCATTGAGGCGTGCCCTCGGCTTGCTGTTGGAGCGGATGATGGTCCACGGCGCAGGTGTTGAGGAGGTACGTTCGAGCATTCGGTGCTTCATCTCGGTGAAGTCGTTCCAGTACTCCTGGGCCTGAACGTCGATTTCACTCAGTTTCCACTGGCGCAACGGATCGTTCTGACGACGAGCGAAGCGACTGGCCTGGGTCTCCTTGTCGACAGAGAAGTACAACTTGACGAATACCGTGCCGTGGCGAACGAGGTCCTTCTCGAAGCCGGTAACTCCCCTGATGAAATTGCGGTACTGCCTCTTTGTGCAGAAACCGAAGACAGGCTCGACGAGAGCGCGGTTGTACCAGGATCGGTCGAACAGCACCATCTCTCCCCCGGCGGGGAACCGCTCCACGTAGCGTTGGTAGTACCACTGGGTCTTGTCTCGATCGGTCGGTTTGCCGAGAGCGACGACTTGGTAGCGCTTCTCGTTCATGAAGCGGGTGATTCTGCGGATGGTCCCGCCCTTGCCCGACGCATCCCTTCCTTCGAAGATGACGATCATCGGGATCTGCTCAGCCTCCAGATGTCGCTGCAGCTTCAGGAGCTCGATCTGATACGGCTTGAGGCGACTGTCCTTGGTCTGCTGGTGCTGACACTTCGCTATCTGGTCCTCGAGGTCGCGAATGAGCTCCTTGAGCGCTTCAGTCTCTTCAGTTGTCGCCGTTGGCGTCAATTCGTCTGTCATGCGTTCTCCCAGCGGTGAAACAAGGGGATTCTACCGCATTGGCTTGAGCCAAAGATGGAGTGGACGTCATCTTCTTCGGTGGTGACCGGATGGAGGCCGAGATCGTGCAGGTATCGTGGTGCTGTGAGACATGTTGCGTTCCTCAGGGCGATCAATACTGGTAATCGGCGGATCAAGATGGTCGATCTCCGCCAGGTCTACTCCGACCTGGGGTACCCGGATGCGGCCACTTTCATAGCGACAGGGAACGTGATCTTCGAGTCTGACCCTCCCCCGGATATCACGCGCCTGGAGACAGCGTTCAACGATCGATTCGGCTTCGCCTCAGAGGTGTTCCTACGTTCCGAAGAAGAGATCGGGTCCATCCTGGCGCGTGTGCCCTGGCGTGACGCCGACGCAGTCGTTGAGGTCTCCTTTCTTGAGACTGCACCGACTGCCGAAGCGGGCACAGCGCTTGAGGCAACGGCAGTGGCACCAGAAGCGCTTGCGGTGTCTGGTGCGGAGGTGTTCTTCCTGCGCGAGGGTGCCGGAATGCCGACCACCCACAAGGAGTCCACATCCATGAAGCTCCTCGATATGAAGATGACACGACGTGGTCTGGCAACAGTGCGCAAGATCCACGATCGGTTCCTGGCTGATGCAACGATGGTGGACCGAACAGATGCGAACGGTGGAGCCAACCCGTGAAGGCGGCGGTTTTCGACTCGTTCGGTGGCATGATCGAGATTGCCGATGCGCCTGATCCATCGCCGCCACCGGGCGGAGTGGTGCTCAAGATCGAGGCAAACGGGATCTGTCGGAGTGACTGGCACGCATGGATAGGCCATGACCCAACGGTGACGTTGCCCCATGTGCCGGGTCACGAGATGGCTGGCACGGTCGTCGCAAAGGCGACAGACGTGGCAGCCTTCGACATAGGTGATCGCGTGACGGTTCCCTTCGTGCTTGGCTGTGGCGAGTGCCGTGAGTGCATGTCTGGTAATCCGCAGATATGCGACAATCAGTACCAACCGGGGTTCTCCGGTTGGGGAGCATTTGCACAGTTCGTTGCACTCCCCTACGCAGATGGCAACCTTGTCAGACTGCCCGATGAGATGACGTTTGAAGCCGCCGCCAGCCTTGGTTGCCGCTTCTCCACGGCCTTCCGAGCCGTTGTCGACAAGGGCGTCGTGACGGAGGGAACAACCGTTGCCGTATGGGGCTGTGGTGGTGTTGGGCTCTCTGCCGTGATGATCGCCGCGGCGTTGGGTGCAACAGTTGTGGCGGTGGACATCGACAGTGACGCCCTTCGTCTCGCGACCCGATTTGGTGCGGATCATGTGCTTCTCTCCAGCGACGATTCCGACGATGCAGCAGCGGTCAGAGAGATCCTCGGCGGCGGCGCCGAGGTCTCGATCGACGCCCTCGGGTCAAGCGCAACCGCCTTCTCGTCAATCGCGTGCCTCACCAAACGCGGCAGGCACGTCCAGGTCGGGCTGATGATCGGTGATGCGGCGCATCCAACGATTCCCATGTGGCAGTTGCACTCAATGGAGATCGAGATGCACGGTGTCCACGGTATGTCCGCTCAGGGGTATCGGCCGATGCTCGAGATGGTGGTCGACGGTCGGCTGGCCCCTGCTGAGATCGTGACGGAGACGGTTGACCTCCATCAGGGCGTGCGCCATCTCATGTCGATGGATGGATATCCCGGCAACGGATTCGTCGTCATCAACGACTTCACCGGGCGTCCGAAAGAGGAACAGTCGGGCGTTGTCGACGTGGGATCGCGTGATGGAACGTAGCTCCCCCACTGTTCTCGTCGGTCGGCGAGTGGTCCCTGGCAAGGAAGCGGCTTTTGCCGAGTGGATGACCCGCGTCACCCATGCTGCCCAGAGCGCGCCGGGACATGTCGCGGTCGATGTCCAGCGCCCAGACTCCATGCATCCGGACGAGTGGATGATCGTCTACAGGTTCGAAGACGCAGCTTCACTCGAGGGATGGCTGGACTCGGAGAGCAGGAGCAAGCTGCTCGAAGAAGGCGCAGACCTGATACTTGGGGAGGCCCGTGAACAGATATTTGCTGCGACTGCACGAGATCCCGGTGTTCGCATGGTGACCTCCTACCTGCTCAAGGAGGGAGGAGTACCGGTGCACGAAGCGGTACACGAGGAGGTGATGGCCGAACTCGAGAGCTATCAAGGATTCCGACAGCGCGAGATCCTCGACGCGGTGCCCGGCATACAGCCAGAGACCGTGGTCATCCTCACCTTCGACGACGACGTGAGCCTCAGGCGATGGCTGGAATCCGATCGTCGTGCCCAACTCCTCAGCCGCCTCGACCCGCAGATCGAGGGCACGTATACGACCAACGTACTCGGTGGGTTCGCTGGCTGGTTCACGTTCGATCGTACGGCAGAACCAAAGCGTTGGAAGCAGGCCCTCGTGATCCTCACGGCCCTTTTCCCGATCTCGTTGTCCATCACATATGTCCGCGGCGTTGTTTGGCCTGACGCGCCGTTGGTGCCGGGAGTGTTCGTCGGGAACGTGCTGGGAATCGCGCTTCTCACGTGGATCGTCATGCCTCCCCTCACCCGCCGTCTATCGGACTGGCTCCGTCGCTAGACACGTCCATTCCTCCCGTTGTGCGACGGGTTCCCAATTGTCGGGCGGTTGACAATGTCGGGCGGTTGACAATGTCCTCCGTGTTGTACGTGTTGGCAACGCAAACAACAGGAAGGAAACTGTCATGGCAGTTGCATTCAACAAGTTCGTGACCCCCGCATCCGATGATTATCGGACCGTTGCGGATCACTCGAAGGCTGCGATCGGAATCGGCCTCGTCGGTGTCGCTCTCGCAATGATCGTTGCAGTCATCTCGCTGACAGCGGCCAACGACGTCGGTAGCGGTGGCGAGAACGCCGCTCAGCTGCTTGCTGTCGGCTTCGGGATCCAGACGCTCTCCCTCGTGACCCTGAAGGTTGGGATCGGTGTGGCACTCATTGGCATTCTCGTCCGGCTCTGGCTCAGGATCGAGAGCGTCAAAGTATCGCTTGCGGCACTGCGGCCGGCTGAGCATGGCACGGGGCCTGCCGTAGGAGACCTCGACACCGAGTACGGGGCCGCCACGGTGACGAAGTCACTGCCCGCTCCCCTACCGATTCACAAGATGGCTCGCACCATGTGGTTCCCGATGCTCGTCATGGGACCGATGCTCGTCGCTGCTGGCGTCGTGACGTCGATTGTCTGGGCGAACAACATCGGTACTGAGACGGGTCTGGGAGCAGCAGGATGGACGCAGGGGCTTCAGTTCTTCGGCGAGGGACTGGT
The DNA here is from genome assembly GCA_965539925.1 of uncultured bacterium. Lineage (GTDB taxonomy): Bacteria > Actinomycetota > Acidimicrobiia > Spongiisociales > UBA5794 > B3-G11. The sequence goes on along the minus strand of CBETWC010000113.1, from coordinate 1,218 downwards.
ACTTGCAGGTATCTCGTTCCTGCTCGGTTCGATCCTCGGTTCGCTTCGCGAAGGCGGCGCCGAGGTGCAGCAGGCCTTGGGATTGAACGTCACGACGCTCAAGATGCCGCCCACGGCCAAAGCATTCGTTGGACTCATGGTCGTAGGGCTCATGGTGTCGATGGCACAGTTCGGTCTGTACCTGTACACCCTGACGTTCGACACCCTGGCTGAGGTCACACCCTGGTGGGCATGGCTCGGTCCGTTCCGTGAGCTCGGGCTTGCGCTCCTGCTCGCCGGGATCGTTCTCGCCCTTGCGACGATTGCCAACGTGCTCGGATTCCAGTTCTCACGGATCCGTTCCATCGTCGTCACAGGCGAATAGGAGGAATCATCATGACAACACTCAGTATCAACGACTTCACCACCGAAACGACCACAAAGGCACCCGATCGGATCATGCCCCAGAAGGCAGGCAGTGCTCTCTGGCGCCCGATGTTCATAATGGCCTTGATGGGTTTCGCCATCGGATTCACTCTCTCGATCGTTCGAGCGAGCATGATCTCGGCAGGCGATGATCCTCTCCAGATCGCGGCATTCGGCCAGTACGTCTCTGCGGCGATGTTCTTCGGGTTCGCAGCGGTGTTCGCTGCCATCTCGTTCGCCATCGCAAAGATCCTTGGCGAGTTCCGGGTCGGCGGCGGATCCATCCAGGAAGCAGCTCACAGCGATGTTGAGACGCTCAAGATGCCCGGTACTTCCAAGGCATTCATCGGCCTCATGGCGATGGCGATGATGATCATCCTGGCTGCGGTTGTGGCACACGTGGTAGTAGGGGTTTCGATTGCAGCTGGAGATTGGTCGGCGGTCACCGCTGAGCAATGGACCATCTGGCTCGAGGCGGCACGTCGGTTCGGCGTTGTCCTGTACCTCTTCGCCATCACGCTTGGACTGGTGACGATCGCAAAGGTGATCCGTTACCAGACGTTCCGAATCAGGCAGGTCGCAGACCGCGCATAGACCAACACCACCAATGAGAGAGAGGGTGCCGCACGCGGCACCCTCTCTCGCGAGGCGCCCGCGGGTGCTGCCCCACCTGCGACACCCGGGGTCTCTAGTTCTGTAGCGGTTCGGACCGCTTGTCCTCATAGTTGCGGAGTTGCGGAGTATGTATATGTCCATTTGTGTTGTGGGTCCCCATGCTCGTGTTCTCAGACGCGCCGGTAGCCTCCGGTGACC
>CBETWC010000112.1:0-6198 GCA_965539925.1 uncultured bacterium | reverse complement strand
GGGGGACCGATGGGGCGAGGTAAGGGCTCTCTCCAATATGGCTGGCATGTCCGGCGATGTTCGCGATGTAGCGCGAGCAGTCGACTTCGCTCAGAGAGCGCGCGACACAGCCGCCCGATACGAGATTCGGTCAGTCGAGCTTGACAGCCAATCGATGTACTCCGAGTTCTTGCTCTGGTCGGGTGACTGGGCTTCAGCGGAGAACGCTGCTGGCGAGGCGCTCGGATCGAGCCCCCACGTAGAGGTGCTTTCCAGGCGCGTGCTTGCCACCATCCAGGCACGCCGGGGCCGGGACACGGCCCGTGCTGCCATTCTTGAAATGTGGTCGATGGTGCAACCCGGAGAAGGCGCCACCGTCATCGATCCGGCCGCTACTGCTGTGGCTGAGTACTTATGGTTGTCGGGCGATGAGGACCCCGAGTTGGCCGAACGCCTCAGAGGAGCACTGGCGGACGGGATCGCTCTCGGCACGCCATGGCCAAGCGGGGCGTTTGCGTTCTGGATGTGGAAGCTGGGACTGCTCGACGCTGCACCTGAAGGTTCTGCTGACTTCTACGCGTGGATCATCAAGGGTGAGTATCAAAGGTCGGTCGAATTCTGGCGGAGCCGCGGGATCCCTTATGAGGAGGGTCTCGCCCTCATGCACGGTGATGAGACCGAACAGATCGGAGCCATTCGGATCTTCGAGGACCTCGGAGCGACGGCAACGGCGAACAAGGTCAGGCAAGTGCTCGTCGACAAGGGCGTGACGGTGCCTCGAGGCAAGTCACTAGCAACGCTGGATCACGCCGCTGGACTCACCCCACGACAAGCTGAAGTCCTCGGACTCATTGCAGGGGGCTACACGAACACGGAGATAGCCGATGAACTCTTCGTCTCCCATCGTACGATCGAGAACCATGTTTCAGCTGTGCTCATGAAACTCGACGTGTCGAGTCGCCAAGCCGCCGTCGAAGTGGCACGGACACGCGGCTTCCTCGACCCAGCAGATGCACACGCAAATCTGAGTATGTGACCAAACACAACTAGGTGGTACACCCCCACGACCGTACGCCCATCTGCAGATACGTTTGCTCCAGTGACCCTTTTACCGAGTCAAGGAGGACGCGATGTCACTGTTCATGGATGTTCACACGATCGATGGAGGCGTTTCCGCAGCAGACGTTGCTGGAGCGCATCAGGCGGATCTGGAGACACAGGCGAAGTACGGCGTCAATTATCTGCGGTACTGGGTTGACGAGGAAGCAGGGAAGATCTTCTGCCTCGTTGAAGCAGAAGATGCTGAGGCGGCAAACACCGTCCACCGCGAAGCCCACGGTTTGGTCGCCGATGCGATCTACCCCGTCAGCGAACACAGCTGATCCCGTTCGTACGCCACACGCAGCAACAGCTGCATTGAGTAGCCAAGGAGAAACACAATGAAACGGTTCATCACCACTATGAGCTTGATGGCAGCGTTGATGCTGCTGCTTGCACCCGCGGCGCTTGCCGGGGAACTGAGCGATCAGGAGACGAAAGAGGCAGCTGGATGGTCGTGTGACCTCGCTCCTGGGCATTGCATCAGCCCGGGAACAGCGAAGAACTTCGAGCGAATCGCTGCGAACGGCCAAACGTTCCAGATCATGGTCTATGGAGAGGACGGGAACTTCCTCGCTGCGGAGATCGGAACGTTCAAGACGTCCGCTGACGGGCGCGCATGCCCCAATGATCCCGAGTCAGACGACGGAACCTACTGGAGTCCGTTGCCAGGCCTCTACGTCTGCCATCACCAGCCCGGCTGACAGCGGCCTGCGCACGGCACCGACGTGATCCAACAACCAACCAAGGCCCGATATGAGATTGTCCCTTGCTCCGCAAGGGGCAATCTCGTTCATCCGGATTCGGTATTCAGACGCGTACCAGCCGGAGGCCATCCGTGACCTGTGAGAAGAGAAAAGATGTCAGAACGGCCACGTGCTGTATATCCAGAACACGCCAACCGCTGCGGCAAGCACCCCTGACGCGAACATCAGTCTCGTGATCCACTCGGTGCCAGAACGAACTGCCAAGGTGCCGACTCCGTATGCGAATGCGCTCATCGCAATGACAGATGCCACGAGATAGGCCAGCAGATACATGATGGCTTGACCCGTCGGGAGAGCAAGAGCAGGGAGGACTCCGAACAGATGCCCTCCACCTGCCATCCCATGGAAGATCCCGACGCCAAGGGCAGCGTGGTGATGTGAACGATCACCGGGGTCGTGGGCATGAATGTGCTCGTGCGCAGTGTCATCGTGCTCATGAGGATGACCGTGAATCTCGATCGTGCGGGACCGCACCATCGCCCACATCCCGATACCGATCAGAAGGAACCCGACCAGGAACTCTGCCCACCCGGACCAGGCCTCGAGATCGACGAAACCGCGGAGTACCAACCCGATGCCACCAATGATGAAGACGCCGATTCCGTGTCCGAGGCCCCAGAACGTACCCGTCTTGGCGGCATTCGAAGGATTCTCGACAGCGGCTGGAGCGAGCGCGGCGAGGTGGTCAACACCTGAGAACACATGCAGGCCACCGGCCGCGAAACCGGTGAGGATCGGGATCATCCGGCAACGATAATGCCGCTATGACTCTCGACGACTTGTGATCCACGCACCGAGTAGAACAAGCGCAGCGCCTGCGATCGCTATTGGTTCGACTGCATCGTCACGAACGATGACGCCGAGGACGATCGCAACGATGGGCACGAAGTAGATCGCCACGGATCCCCTTGGTCCTCCGACGCGCCCGACGAGGGTTGCCATGAGTACGAAGGCCAGACCCGTCCCGAGCACACCGAGCGGGATCATGGCAAGTGCCGACGGCCACGCCCACGTTGAACCCGGAATCTGCACCAGACCGAACGGCACCACGAGGACAAGCGCCGCCAACTGGGCTCTGAACAGGACCGGCAGCGCCCCGTACTTCTGCTGAAGGGGGACCGCAAGGTTCGTGGAGAGGCCATAAAGGACTACCGCCCCAACGACGAGCAGGGTGCCAAGAGCTGTCGCCGAGGAGTCGACGACCTCGGGCGCGGAGATCGCGAGTATCCCCACGAATCCGACGAGGATCCCGAGAAGTTGGCGCCACCCGGGGAGACGTCTCAACAGAAGCGTGGCAAACATCGCCGAGGTGATCGGCACCGCGCCGTTGAGCATCCCGGCAACAGACGAATCGATCCACTGCTGCGCGATGGGGAAGATCATGAGTGGGATACCTATCCAGATGATCCCAAGTACGAAGACACGCATCCGATCCTGGCGGTCGATCCCAGCACGTGCCTTGGGGATCAGAGCCAACGTCGCTGCGCCTAGGGCGACCCGGGCCAGCGTTATGACCCCCGGATTGAACGCATCAAGTCCAATTGCCATGAACACAAAGGAAGATCCCCAGATGAGCGCCACGCCACTCAACAGACCCCACTCCACGAGGCCGAAGGCATCTTGGTGCGTACCCACCGACGTACTCGGCAGCACATCTCTGGTTCGGTCCGTGTCAGATGGCATCGGGGGAGTCTACGGAACGTCCAGACAGCAAGGGACAGATGGCACAATGGCATCGCCACGAGACAATCGCCATGAAGCACGGGAGCCGGCTTGAACACGCACGAACAGCTGATCGAGACGTTCTACCTGGCGTTCCAAGAGCGCGACTCGGAGGGCATGGCTGCGTGCTACCACCCATCGATCCACTTCACAGATCCAGTCTTCGGAGATCTCCACGGTGTCGAGGTTGCGGCCATGTGGCACATGCTGTGCGATCAAGCAACGGATTTGGAGATCGTCTTCAGCGAGGTGACCGCAAACAATGGGGCCGCAAGCGCGCATTGGGAGGCCACCTACACCCTTGGTTCGACGGGCCGCGTGGTGCACAACAAGATCGATGCCTCGTTCGAATTCCTCGACGGGATGATCGTGAGACACGTCGATACGTTCGACCTCTGGCGTTGGTCGCGCATGGCTCTCGGCATCACAGGCACACTGGGAGGTTGGTCAGGTCCGGCCAAGGCCAAGATCCGCAAGACAGCCGGTCGAGGTCTCACGAGGTTCATCGATGCGCACCCGCAATACGGGCAACAAGACGAGTCGTAACGTCAAGCGGACCGATGCTCAGTTGGCATCGAGAACGGCAAGCATGTCGCCGAGCCACTCGATCGAACCGGCAGTGATGGGATCGACCACAAGCTGGACATGATCGACACCCAGCTCAGCAAGCCCGACAAGGTGCTGGGCTACCGCTTCGTGGTCCCCCTCGAGGGCTATCGATGACTCGCGATCCGGACTTCCCTGACGAACACCGCTCTGACCGTCAGGTGTTCGTACGAAGACCGCAAGCGAGCGCTCGAGCGTGGACGGGACTCGTTCGGCCTCCGTACACGCGTCATCGATCCTGGCAAGAAGTGCCTTGGCTCCATCGATCGTATTGTCGTACCAAGCATGCCACGCGTTCCAGCTGTCGACGTACGGCAGCGTTGCTCTGAGCACTCTCGGGCCCTCCGAACCGATCATGAGAGGGATGCCATTCGGTCGTGCCGGAGGAACAAGCTCACAATCACGGATCGTGTAGTACTCGCCCTCGAAGTCGATGGCGCCCTCGGTGAGAAGCGTCCTGATGATCGTGAACGCCTCCTCGAACCGGCTCGCTCGGTGGTCGAAAGGGAAGCCGTACGCGGTGTATTCGGGCTGGTTCCACCCGGCGCCGAGCCCCAGTATCAGGCGACCGTCTGAGATCTCGTCAACGGTGACAGCCTTTTTGGCCAGCATTGCGGGACTGTGAAAGGACGTTGCAGCGACGAGTGGCCCGATCTGTACACGGTTGGTCACGGCCGCAATGGCAGCAAGTATCGACCATGCTTCCCAGGGCCCCGTCACCTCTTCGTCCGTCTTGTAGAGAAGGTGGTCCCCAACCCAGAGCGAGTCGAACCCGACGTCCTCGGCGGTAGTGGCCATGTCACGGACCTCGGGCCACGTGACGATTCGCTCCACCTCGGGCAATTGCACACCCACACGCAGCGGACGAGCCATCAGCGATCTCCTTTCGGTTCCGAGTCGTCAGCGTAGGTCAGCAAGGGGTCGGACGCTTCGATCCGATTCGGATCATCAGATTGCCCTTGAAGCCGATTGAACATTCATATAGAATGTTGAACATGCGTTCAATCGACCGAAATTTGGGCGAGAACAAAGCGGAGGACGATCGGACTGCGAAGGCGCGCATTCGCGACGCAGCCATCGTCTGTATCTCAGAGCACGGTGTCACCGCCACAACCGCAAGGAAGGTCGCGACGACAGCAGGCGTGTCCCCCGGATTGGTCATCCATCACTTCGGATCAATGGAGGGCCTTCGAGCTGCCTGCGATGAATTCGTTGCATCCACCATTGAGCAGCAGAAGCTCGGTGTCATGTCCTCCGGCCCGGGGCTGGACGTTCTCGCAGCACTCAGGCAGGCCGACGCGGGACATCTCGTCGGCTATCTCGCTGCTGTCCTGAGCGAAGACTCGCCAATGGTGGAGAAACTGATCGACGACATGGTCGACGACGCCGAGGGCTACCTGACGAAGGGCGTTGAGTCCGGGATGCTCAAACCATCCGACGACGTGCGGGGTCGTGCCGTGATGCTCGCGTTGTGGGGCCTCGGTTCGCTGGTACTCCACCAGCACCTGAAGCGCCTTCTCGGAGTGGACCTCACCGATCCGGACTTCATGGAGAGCCCCCATCTCGCTGCGTACGTGCGTCCGATATATGAGATCTACAGCGAAGGCATCTTCACCGACGAGTTCGGGGCTCAGGCGATGGACGCCCTCGCAACGATGACCGGCGAAGAAACCGACGGAAGAACCGCGTCGTCCCCCACGTCAGACGCCAAGGGAACGACCACAAACAAAGGAACGTCATGACCGACCAGATCGCGATTCATACCGAAGGTCTCACGAAGCACTACGGCGACGTTCGCGCCCTCATCGATCTGGACCTCGATATCCGTCCCGGCGAGATCTTCGGGTTTCTCGGTCCGAACGGCGCAGGCAAGACCACGATGATCCGAACGATTCTCGACGAGATCAGGCCGACTGCGGGCCGGGCCTCGATCCTGGGTATGGACACCCATGAGAAGTCGGTCGAGATTCGCAAGCACATCGGGTACGTACCCGGCGACCTCGCGATGTACCCGAACCTGACGGGA
>CBETWC010000111.1:0-6251 GCA_965539925.1 uncultured bacterium | reverse complement strand
ACCGTGAGCCTGCGAACCCGGTACGGCACGACCAAGCCAACTTCAGCAACCACACGACGTTCCTCATCAAGAACTGTCACAAGGTCGTGGCGCGTGAGGCTCGCAGGCTCGCACCCCCTCCTCGCTCGCTGCGCTCGCGTGTCCTCCCTGAAGGGAGGACGATGTTCTCGCCTGACGCCTGATCCCTGATCCCTTATGCGTATGACGCACTGCGTATTACTTTTCCCACATGGGTTCTGTTGGATTCGGAGAAATCGCGCTCATAGCTATCGTCGCCCTTCTTGTGTTCGGCCCGGAGCGCCTGCCTGAGATCTCCAGAAAGGCTGGCGAACTCCTCACGAAGGCACGCGTAGCGACGCGCTCGTTCACGGATGCCCTCGACGGTGAATTCGACGAAGCAACTTCCCCCATCCGCTCGTTGCAGACCGAGTTCCAGAAGACCAAGAACGAACTCACCAATGCTGCAGGAACGGTCCTCAACTTCGATACGATCCCGGATGCGAAACCGAAGCAGGCCAAGCCCCAAGAGACCAAGGACGAGCTGACAGCTACGGCAGGGACGGTGCTCGACTTCGACGAGACCACCGACTCAACCTCCAACCCAGCAGACGTCGAACCCGAGACCTCACCGCCTGACGACGAGGATTCAGAGTGACCACCGAGCGCATGGAGCTCCGCACACACCTGCAGGAGCTCCGCAGAAGGCTCTTCAGATCCGTCATCGCAATCGTGATCGGGACCACGATCTCGTTCTTCTTCCACGAGCAACTACTCGATCTCATCGTCGAGCCTTATCGGATCGCTGTAGGGAACGACCAACTCCCGTTCTTCAAAGTCACAGATGCGTTCTCGGCGATCATGCGCGTCAGCCTCTTCGCTGGAGTCGTCCTCGCATCGCCCGTCGTCCTGTACCAGATATGGCGCTTCGTGGCTCCGGCACTCTCCAAGAAGGAGAAGCGGTGGGCATACCCTCTGTCTGGCGTCTTCGCTCTCCTGTTCCTCGCTGGCGTCGCCGTCGGTTACGTTGCGCTCTCGCGTGGACTCGTCTTTCTCCTCGACTTCGGCGGCGATGCACTGCAGCCTCTCATTGGCGTCGACGCGTATCTCAAGTTCGCCCTGCGATTCATCCTTGCCTTCGGGCTCGCCTTCGAGTTCCCTGTCTTCTTGTTCGCTGCGGCGGCGATCGGTGTCGTCACGAGCACGATGCTGCGGTCAAATCGGAGATGGGCGGTCATCATCATCCTCGTTGCTGCGGCAATCATCACGCCATCCGGCGACCCAATGACGCTCCTCATGCTCGCCGGTCCGTTGTATCTGCTGTACGAGCTATCTATTCTGGCGATACGATTCATCCTCAGGAAGTAACCGCTTGACCGCCTCAGCTTTAACGACGTTCCTGAGCGAACTGCCATTTCGTCCCGACACGTTCCAGACCGAAGCACTCCACGCAGTCGAGGCGGGTCGGTCCGTCGTCGTCACAGCACCCACCGGAGCCGGCAAGACGGTCGTCGCTGAAGGATCCATCGCCCTGACGATCGCAAAAGGACAGAGGGCTTTCTACACGACGCCGATCAAAGCTCTGTCGAACCAGAAGTTCCACGATCTCACCCAGGTCCACGGTTCGCACATGGTTGGATTACTGACCGGTGACAACGTCATCAACGGGGATGCCCCCATCATCGTGATGACGACCGAGGTCCTGCGGAACATGATCTACGAGGCTTCATCTGCGCTGGACAATCTCGGCCTTGTGGTTCTCGACGAAGTCCACTACCTCGCTGACCGACACAGAGGGTCCGTTTGGGAAGAGGTGATTATCCACCTCCCGCAGCGAATAGCGCTCGTGTGCCTGTCGGCCACTGTCGCGAACCCTGAGGAGTTCACCGACTGGGTACGCGAACGTCGAGGCGAATGCGCCCTCGTCGTGGAGACCGACCGTCCCGTCCCTCTCACATCGATGTACATGTGGCGGGATCGTCATCGCGAGCAGAAGGTGGCGATGGCGCCCGTGTTCGGGAAGAACGGTCGGCCGAACGGTGCGATCCGCAAGATGCTGGCCTCGTCGAAGGGACGCCACCGGCGCTTCTCCACTCCGCGCAGGGTCGCTGTGGTCAGGGAACTCGAAGCGTCCGGCCTGCTGCCCTGCATCTACTTCGTGTTCTCCCGCAAGGGATGCGACCAGACCGCGCAGGAGATGGCGAACGCGGGGCTCGGATTCACCACATCCGACGAACGCAAGGAGATCCGATCGATTGCTGAACGCCACGTTGCCCATCTCAGTCCCGAGGATCTCACAGTTCTCGGCTACGAGCGGTGGCTGAGCACGCTTCTCGATGGCGCAGCGTCTCATCACGCTGGGCTCATCCCAGCGTTCAAGGAGACCGTCGAAGAGTTGTTCCTCAAGGGACTCATCCAGGTTGTTGCCGCCACAGAGACACTCGCCCTCGGAATCAACATGCCGGCTCGCACGGTCGTCCTGGATTCGTTGAGCAAGTTCAATGGTGAATCCCATGAGCTTCTCAAGCCCTCCGACTACACCCAGCTGACCGGTCGGGCCGGCCGTCGGGGCATCGACACGGAGGGCACCGCTGTTGTCATGTACAGCCCCTATGTCCCATTCGACCAGGTGTCTGGTATCGCGGCGAAGGGTTCCAATCCGCTTCGCTCCTCGTTCTCGCCAACGTACAACATGGCTGTCAACCTCATCGCTCGCTATGACCACGACACCGCCCACGAACTCCTCGACGCCTCCTTCGCCAACTTCTCCGTGGGTCAGCGTGCCGAACAACTTCGAGCGAACCTCGAGGATCGCAAGGGGGATCTCGAGACGTTCAGAGCGGCAGCGCATTGTGACCTCGGTGACATCTGGGAGATCACGGATCCCGGAGCCGCCCATTCGAGTCGACGCGCAAACACGAGATTGCTCCAGTCGGGCACGGTGCTCGACATTGGGGGCGAGACATTCGTTCTTCTCTCACGTTCGTGGGGTGGGGGACAGCCGAAGCTCAGCCTGACGAATCTCTCGGGCAAACGACACATGCTGCGAACGCGGGATCTCCCGAAGAGCGTCAATGTCCTCGGAGAGTTCGAGTTGCCGAAGCCGGTGAGGTCTCAGGATGCGAACTACCGGAGGGAGGTGGGAACCATGCTCGAAACCTTCATCCCGACCGATGAGCCCACCATGCTGTTCCCCACGGATGAAGCGCAAGGTGTGTCCGGTTGTCCTGACCTCGAAACCCACCTCAAGTGGGCAGAGAGAGCAAAGCGGGCAGAACGCGACATCCGTAGGCTCGAACGACGGATAGATCGATCGAAGATCAACGATGTTGGCCTCGAGTTTGACAATCTGATGAAGGTCCTCGATGCAACCGGGTACGCGGCCGGATGGTCGTTGACTCCTCGCGGCGACTCGCTGAGACGTCTCTACAACGAACTCGACCTCCTCCTCGCCGAGTCTCTCCGAACCGGCGTGTTTGATGACCTCTCCGCTGAAGAATTCGCAGCTCTCGCATCGATCTTCACGTTCCAGGCGAGGGGAGGGGAGCTCTCTGCGATGCCCTCTGCCACCTTCGCAGAGGAGACCATCAAGGCTGTCTCGGAACTCGCCACCTCCATCTCGGACCTGGAGCGACGATCAGGCCTCGTGGAGACCCGTTATCCCGACGTTGGCCTCGTCGACTCGATCCACGCTTGGGCGTCCGGACTCGAGCTCGCAGACATCTTCGACAGCGACGACCTCCGCGCAGGCGACTTCGTCCGATCGAGCCGGCAATTGCTCGATCTGCTGCGTCAGATCAGGGACGGATTCCCTGCATTCCAGTCCGTGGCCGCCGAAGCCATCAGGCTCATCGACAGAGGCATCGTCGAAGCAGGAGCCGTGAAATGACCTGGTTCGGCATCGTGAATCCTGCAGCCGGCAGGGGAGCCTCGGCGCTGGATGAGGTGATGTCTGTCGCAGAACACCTCGGGGTGAAGGGCACCTTCAAGGAGTCACAGGCCCCCGACCACATCGCCGAACTCGTGTCCACGGCGATCAATGACGGCATCACACGGTTTGTCTCAGTCGGCGGCGACGGCACGGCCAATTTCGTTCTCAATGCCATCATGAAGGCCGACTCGGATCGTCGCTTCACGCTCGCGATCGTTCCCATCGGTTCGGGAAGTGACTTCGTCCGGACGTTCGGACACGAGAGAGGGATCAGCGAGGGGCTGCACCGCGTTGCCAAATCCGAAGTAGACCTCTACACGGTCGATGTGGGCCTCGCCAGAGGCGCCTTCGGCGAACGATATTTCCTGAATGCGCTCAACGTCGGCGTGGCGGCCGCGTCCGTGATCAGGGCAGAGTCGTTGCCGCGCTGGATGGGGACTGCACGCTATACAGCTGCGTTCTGGCTCGCTCTATGGCGGTTCAGAAACCATGCCGTGACGGTCGATGTCGATCGGCATTCCTTCGAAGGTGACTCGATCAACATCGTCGTTGCGAATGGGCAGTTCTTCGGGGGCGGTCTCAACATCGCTCCACGATCGGTGCTCGGGGATGGACGCATGGATGTCCAGGTCTTCCGCGGGCCGCGCCGGCAAGCATTCTCGGTGATGCCACGCGTGTTGATGGGCACACACCTCACGCATCGTGGTGTCCAACGCTATTCAGGCTCAGAGATCCGGATCGACGTCCCGGAGACATGGCCCGTCGAAGTCGATGGCGAGTTTGTCGGTACGGGAAGCGTCGACATCCGGGTGATCCCGCAAGCGATCGATTTCGTCATCTGAGAAACGTGGTCGAAACGGATTGAACTGTTCGCCGAAATGAGTATGCTCCGCGCCGAGAAACAGAACCGAGAGGGATATGAGCAGCGATACTCCTAAAGATCTCGAAGGCCGCCAAGACGTCGAGGATCTCGATAAATCCGGGGATGAGTCCGACGAGAGCTCTGAGGCGGATGGATCCGATGCAGCGGAAGCCCTGGATGAACTCGAGGCAGAAGAGCTCGAGATGCTCACCGAGGACGAGACCAACGAGACGATCGTTGTCGATGAGGCCGCCGAGATGCGCGCCATCCGTCGTGCTGAGATCGCCATGGAAGCGGGCGAGGTCGACGAGGCCGCGTCCGATGAATTCGTGTGCACCAGCTGCTTCCTCGTGAAGCGTCGCAACCAGCTCGCAGCAAAACGCAAGAAGATCTGCCTCGACTGCGCCAGCTGAGATAGCCACCTGAGACGGACGGCACCTGGGTCTCACGCGCATGTGGACCCTCACAGAACGATCCTCAGGGGGAAAGGACGCTCACGGGCCCACATGCTGCCAGCGGACGAAAGGTCGTTCCGGTGGCGCTGGCCTCAAGGTATCTTCCGCCCGTCCCGACAGCTTGTCGGAACCGCCCTTCGACACTGGCTGAGGACTCAAGCGTGATGGTATGTGCGCCGAAAGACTGAGTATGGAAGACTTCAGTATGCGCGTGCTCGTCATCGTCCCCACCTACAACGAATCCGAGAACATCGAACAGATCGCTGAAGCGGTCAGGGCTCACGGATACGACCTCCTCGTGGTCGACGATGGATCGCCCGATGGAACGGGCGACATCGCCGATTCGCTCGCTGAGACAGATCCAGGCATCCTCGTACTCCATCGAGCCGAGAAACTCGGCCTCGGTCCGGCGTATGCAGCAGGATTCGAGTTCGGACTCGATCTCGGATACGAGATCTTGTGCGAGATGGACGCAGATTTCTCCCACGACCCAGCCGACCTTCCACGGCTTGTGGCTGCGGTCGAGGCGGGCGCCGATCTCGCCATCGGATCCAGATATGTGCCGGGGGGAGGGACCGCGGGGTGGCCCTGGTACAGAGAGGCGCTTTCGAGGGGTGGGAACGCCTACGCATCGATACTTCTCGGCCTCTCAGTGCGCGACGCAACCGCCGGATTTCGAGCGTTCAGGGATACAACACTGCGCAAGATCGATCCAGCTTCCTGCAAGGCCTCCGGCTACGGCTTCCAGGTCGAGATGGCGTGGAGGACCGAACAAGCCGGACTTGAGATCGTCGAGGTTCCCATCACATTCAAAGACCGGCTCTTCGGTGAATCCAAAATGAACGGCATGATCGCCCTCGAAGCAATCGGCCTGGTGACACGCTGGGGAATCACAAGCCGATTCCGTCGTGGGAACACGTAGAAGCTAGAAGAACCAGTACGACTCATCCTTTTCGTCCTCCCTTCAGGGAGGACACGCGAGCGCAGCGAGCGAGGAGGGGGTGCG
>CBETWC010000110.1:0-6279 GCA_965539925.1 uncultured bacterium | reverse complement strand
AGCAGCTCGATAGCGGTGCGACGTTGATCAACGACACCGTGCTCGCGCCTGCAGGGACACCCAATGCGACCGTGAAGTACATAGAAGTGATTACAGGCGCACCAACCGTGCAAATCCAGCACGGTACGGGTGGCCACATCAACATCGCTGACTGAGTCATCGCCGAGAAGGGCGACGACGGGGATCCCGCCGCGAGGGGCGGCGGGATCCCACAACCCATGAAACCTCAACAGGATGAGGGAGGCAACGATGAGACAGCGTTCGAAAGAGTTCTTTGAGGATCTGTACTGGATCGCCTTTGCAGTCGTCATACTGCTTCTTGCGGTGACACTGATGCAGATCGCAGACGCACTCTGAGCGAGGGAACCTCAGCTCGTTGTTGCGTCTTCGCTGTCGATGTTCCTTGCCTCGGGCTTCCTTGCATCGGAGACCCGCTTGTTGATGGCAACGAGCATCGCGACGATCGGTGCCGACAGCATGGCTCCCATAATTCCGGCCAGGGCGGCGCCGACAATGGTGGATCCGAAGACCACAACCGGGTGGATGTGAAGTTTGCTCTCGGTCAGCTTTGCCTGGACGAGCGGTTGGACCACGTTCTGGACGACAAGGATCACCAGGAGGATCACGATGGCGTCAGAAATACCCCCGGACCCGAGAGCGATGAGGAACGCGAACGTCCCTGAGAAGATGGCGCCCAGATACGGGACGAAGGAAGTCACGAACGTGACGACTGCAACGGTGAACGCCAGCGGAAGATCGAGCATGACCATGGCGATCCCCGTAACGACCGCGGTGACCAAGCTTGAGAGCGTCAGCACGTAGAAGTACTGGCGCATGGACCAGACGGTGTCCTCAACCATTGCGTGACCAAGTGTGGGGGGTACGCCGAGATGCCTTCCGACCCATCCCGAGAGTTGATCCCAGTCGGCAAGGACGAAGTACAAAAAGAACAGCGCCATGAGCGTGCCGGCAACGAACGCAGCGAACGTCGTGAAGGCGCTCCCGACCAGTGATGCCATGCCGGGAAGAAGGGAGGAGAGGGCCTTTTCGAGCTCATCGACGATCTGCTCAGGGTCGGCGAAATCCCAACCCAGGCCTGCCATCCACGCGACGAACGCCTCAAGGCCTGCGCTGATCTCCTCTCCGATCTGCGGAGCCTGTTCCACGATGCCCGTGAGGGTCACAACCGTCGTCCAGTAGCCGAGCGCTATGAGTCCGATGAGAACCAACCCGGACGCGACGAACCTGGGGAGCCAGCGCTGAAGTCTGTCCACGAGTGGTGTGAAGAGCATTCCGATCACTACAGCAATCACCAGCGGGATCACGAGGCCTGAGACGTAGGCGAGGTCGTGGTAGACGACCGCGCCCGCTGCAACGATCCCGACGAATGCCCACGCTGAGCGTCCGGTGCTCAGCAGTTGTGGTTCGTCGGCCATTGGTGTGCCTTCCGTCCTCGCTCGTACTGGATCGTGGTCATGCATCCTACCGAGCAGTGACACGCTGCATCATGGCTTGCGTTGCCGCTACTTCTCGGTCCCGAGAGCGTCCGGCTCGAGATCTCGCTGTGCTTCCTCGATCCCTATGGCTGGGGCGATTTCGTCGAGAGGCACATCCTTCTCCGCGAATCCGGCGGCGAGTGCTGCGGCTCCATAGATCGCATTGGAGTTGAGGTAGAGCACCATCAGGATGCCGATCGGGATGGCAAGCGCTCCGTACTGCGGCTTGGCCAGCGAGAGCTCAAGGATCCAACCCATCGGGATCCTCAGAATCTGCAATGCCACGGCGCCTGCGACAGAGCCGATGAGCAGCGCTCGACCCGGTGGTCTGATTCCGCCCAAGCGACCAAGTATCACGTGCACAACGAGGAAGTCGGCACCGAGAGTCAAGGCTACGGCCAGAAGAGTCAGTAAGAAGCGATCTGTTGATGACTCGATTCCGAGGGCATTGAACACGCGGTACGAGACCCTGTGAACCATGGTTCCCGCGACGAAGGAGAAGGCGATGAGTGGCCCAATGACCATCAGCCAACCCATCAGGATGATCCGCTTCATCACATAGTTGCGAGGATCGGGTGGGGCTCCGTAGATGAGGTGAACCGAACTGCTCGCGGCAACCATTGCGCCGCTTCCTGCGTACAGCATGACAACGAGTCCGATGACGGATGCAGCCTGACCGACGGCTCGTAGGTCTGCCGGGTCGATTCCATCCTCTCCAAGGAGACCGGGGAATGCCTCCGAGATCGCTTGCGTGAGGTAGCTGGCGATCCTGTCGGCGCCGAACATCGCCGCGATCCCGTACGCGAGTGCGATGAGGGAGAACATGGCGAGGAAGGCGTAGTACGTGGTCCCCGCAGCCAGGATCGTCGACCGTGCGTAGTTGAAGCGGGTGACAGCTCGGTAGATGACGCCAACTGTCTCCGCAACAGCAGTGTCCCCTTCGTCGAGATTCTGGATCAGATCCGGGACCTTGACAGGTGGTGGGTCCAGAGGTGTACCAGGTATCGGCGGGTTCGCGGCAATGGCGGTCACGGCGCGAGTGTACGCAGAGGTGCGGAGTCCCCGATGTTGGGCTCCTGTCGAGACGAGTGAAGCGTCCGCCCGGGTGTATTCTTGGGGGGTCATGCCAAGTGACCGAACTTCCGCTGGGAGGCTTGGACTGGTTGCGTTCGTGCTCTTGGCCTCGGTGATGCTCCTGATGCCAGCCAGGGCTACTGCTTCGGACGATATGTGGTACCACACCGAGGATGGCGAGACGGTGGTCGAGTTCTACTTCGTCTACTCGAGCACATGTCTTCACTGCCAGAAGGCTCTCCCCTTCATCGCGGAAATGGACGATGCACGCCCCTGGCTCAATGTCTGGTGGCTTCAAGCCGACTCGGGCGACCCTCAGGTTGCCGAGACAGCGATGGCGGTTGCAGGCGAGCTCGGCGAAGACATCACCGGTGTCCCAACCTTCATGTTCTGCGGCCAGATGATGACGGGGTACGACGACGATCAGGGTGTGGGTGCTGAGCTCGTGGCGCGGGTGGACGCTTGTTACGACCAGTACACAGATGTGGCAGCCCCGGCAACCACCACCACGACTGAACCAGCGGAGGTACAGGTCCCTGTAGTCGGCACCGTGTCAGCGTCTTCGGTCCCATTGCCGATGTTCACTGCCATCGTGGCTGGCCTCGACGCCTTCAATCCATGTGCGTTCTTCGTCCTCCTCTTCTTGCTCAGTCTTCTCGTGCACACACGGAGTAGAACAAGGATGGCCATCGTCGGAGCGACGTTCGTCGTCATCTCCGGCGTCCTCTACTTCTTGTTCATGGCTGCCTGGCTCAACCTGTTCCTCGTCACCGGCCATCTGAAGTGGATAAGCGCAGCCGCCGGGATTGTTGCGATCGCCGTTGCGGTCCTGAACTTGAAGGACTATGTCAGGCCGGGTTCTGGTGGATCCCTCTCGATTCCCGAGTCTGCAAAACCTGGCCTCTTCAAGCGGATGCGAGGTCTTGTTGCAGGCGAGAGATTCCTGCCGGTGCTCGGGGCAACCGTGGCCCTCGCCGTTGTCGCCAATAGCTACGAGCTGCTTTGCACCGCAGGGCTGCCGATGGTCTTCACGCGCGTTCTGACGCTGAACGATCTGAACACCCCGACCTACTACGGGTACCTCGCGTTCTACAACCTGATCTACGTGATTCCCCTGCTGGTAATCGTCATCGTCTTCGTCTGGAAGCTCGGATCTCGCAAGCTCCAACCGGAGGAGGGCCGAACATTGAAGCTGTTGTCGGGATTGATGATGCTCGGCCTCGGCGGCGTGTTGTTGTTGGCACCCGGACTCCTCGAGCAGGTCGGCGTCGCAATCGGCATCCTGGCCGGAGCCGTGGCAATCACCGTCGTCGTAACACTCATCGGCCGCTCGAGACGCCAACAGACCCAAAGCTCCACCTGAAGAATCCCGTTAGCCGGTCTGTCTCAGATCTCGACGATTGAAGAGCATAACGGACAGCGCGAGGAGTCCGACGAACAGGGCGGACAGAACTGCTCCGTGGCCCCAGTGCATGCCGTTCATCAGCGGGTCGCTCGTCAGGTAGTAGTAGAACGGTGACCACTTGGTGTAGCTGGCGAAGTTCTCGCTGAACGGCAGGAACGCGTTGAGGACGTACAGGATGAGAGCGATGCCTACGGTTCCATAGGTTGCGATGTTCATCTGTCCGGTTGCGGCGCTCAGTGCGAGAGCGAGGCCACCGAACACCAATCCGACGAGTGTCACCAGGAGTGACGCTGCGGCGATATTGCTGATGCTCATGCCGAGATTGCCCAGTACCGATCCAACAACCGTGCTCGCAAAGATCGAGAAACCGACGGCAAATGCGTAGAACACCATTGCAATGGTCTTCTGGCTGATCACCGTGGAGCGTTTGATCGGATTGGAGAGGAGGAGTCCCATCGTGCGACGCTCCTCTTCTCCTGCCAGAGCTTTCGCACCGATCGTGACTGCCACCACCATGATCGAGATTGGGGCCATCATGCCGAAGATCTCGATCTGGTAGAAGCCCTCGGCCGTTCCCATGTCGCCACCCCCGAAAAGGGCGAGCATGGCTTCGGGGAAGTTGTCTGCTATCGAGAGCATGACCTCGTCGATGAGCGTGTACATGGGTCCGATCATGATGCCCATGAGGAACATGAGCACGGCCGTGATGAACAGCAGGCCTTGGTGTTCGGATGCGGTCTTGATCCAGATGCGTGAAACCCTGGCTGAACCTGCGAGCCGCTCTGCGAGCTTGTGTGTCATCGGGTTGTTGCGCAGCCGATCCAGAAGCGTCACGGGAACGGTCTGGTCCTTGAGGTCGCGCCGATTCACACCGATCACCGCAACGACACCGAAGATGACGATCCCGGTGGACAACACAGCGATGTGACCCCAGTGGATCCCATTGCTCGCGGGCGAGCTTGCATTGAAGTAGTACCAAGGGAAGATCTTGGCGACGTTCTCCCAACCTTCGATGATCGGGAACAGCCCCGCGCCGACGAAGGAAACGAGCATTACGCCGGCAGCACTGCCAGATGCCAAGCCAGGGCTGCCGGTCCAGGCGCCGACCGCCATCGCCAAGAAGCCGAAGAAGACGGTCATGACGAACATGTGGAAGATCAGCGCCCCGACATGCATCCCCACGATCGACACGTCGAGGAGCACCGGGGTCACAAGTCCTGCCAGCCACAGGAACAGCGTTCCCATGCCGGCGAGGAACACCATCGAAGCTGCCTTTGACGCGAGCACGTGTGTGCGGCTCTTCGGATTGCCGAGAAGCAGCCCGATCGTTCCCTTTCGTTCCTCTCCTGCGATTGATGCAGCTCCCATGGCGAGCACCAGTGCTGCCATCGTGAAGGCGCCGTACGAGCCGTAGATCGCGCCGTACGCCAAGCTTCCGATATCGGCGTCGGGAGGGATGTCGAAGAGCGCCCGGAACACCTCAGGCAGGCTCGTGTAGAGGGACAAGTCGATGTCGCGGTAGACGGACATTCCCATGAGGAGGAGTAGCGCCAGAGTGACCGACCCGATCGCGATCCCCTTCCAGCGGTCCCTCGTGGTCTTCGTGAAGACGTTGGCGAGTGTCACGCCGTTGCCTCTTCCCGGTAGTAGGTGAGGAAGATCTCTTCGAGATCCGCTTCCTGTGTGGAGATGTCCACGAGCGTGTGACGGCCAGTGATCGCCTTCAGCAGGGTCTCCATCTGACCGGTGAATGACAGTGTGACGTGATGGTTCTGAACAGCGACATCGCTGACGCCCGGGAGCGATTCGAAGACGGCTCCATCCACCGGAGCATCGAAGAACAGTTCAACCTTCCTGATGCCCTTCGAGCGCAGGGCAGCAACAGCCTCGACAGCGATCAGATGACCGCGGCGGATGATTCCTACTCGGTCGGCAACACGCTGGACCTCAGAGAGCGTGTGGCTCGAGAGGAAGACGGTGCTTCCATTGCTGGTCACTTCTCGCAGCATGCCTTGGAACTCGCGTTGGACGAGAGGGTCGAGACCGGAGCTCGGTTCGTCCATGATCAGCACGTCTGGTCGGTTCATGAAGGCCTGAATCAAGCCAACCTTCTGCCGATTGCCCGATGAGAGGTCTCCCACCTTCTTCGTGAGGTCGGCATCGAGTCGGTCGGCAAGGGTGTCCACGTGGTCCCAGTCGACGCCTCCGCGTAGGTTGGCGAAGTAGGTGAGTGTGTCGCGTCCCGTCAGTTTCGGGTACATCGCGAGGTCGCCGGGTACGTACCCGATGTGCTTGCGAATCTCG
>CBETWC010000109.1:0-6285 GCA_965539925.1 uncultured bacterium | reverse complement strand
GATGTCGTGCCCCGCAACGCTCGCAGGCTCGCACCCCCTCCTCGCTCGCTGCGCTTGCGTGTCCTCCCTGAAGGGAGGACAAAGACTGGAGGACGAGGACTGGAGGACGACTTAGTTGGAAGGTCTGGCTTGGAGGATTTTGTAGTCGGGAGGGGTGTTTACGTCGAGGGGGGCGTTGGATGTTGACGGGACGTGCACGACGCGGGGGTCCTCTGAGGCGATGAGGGTTCGCCACAGGACCTTCTCGCCTGTGATCGGTGCGGTCTCGTCGATGGCGGCTCTCGACAGGAGGAATGGGTGGGTGATGCGGTCGCGGTACCCGGTGACGGCTGCCCACGGCGCTTCGCTGGCCCAGAGGTCGACCATCGTGTTGATGGCTTCCAATGGAGTCGTCGGGAGATCTCCGGCGACGAGGATGAAGGCAGTAGCATCAGCGTCGGCATCGACTGCAGTGACCAGTGACGACATATTGCCGCGGCGGTAATCGGGGTTCCGCACCGTGGCGATCGGCACACCGTCGAGCGACGCTTCGATCGCATCTGCGCCCGCACCGGTAACCACGATCACTCGATCCACGCGGCTCGAAAGCATCGTCGTGACCGTTGTGTTCAAGATCGTTGTGTCCCGGTAGGGCAGGAGCAGCTTCGGCTCGCCCATCCTCTGTGACTCACCGGCGGCGAGGACAACGCCCGTGACCGTCTTCATCGGTCAGATTCCGATGATGTCGGAGGGGTGGACCGGGACCTTGGTCAGGTTCCTCCCGATCGCAGCGGCTATGGCGGAGACGACCGCGGGGGTGGAACTGATGGTCGGCGACTCCCCTATCCCTTTCGCGCCGAACGGGCCCCAGTGGTCGCCCTCCTCGATGATCCGGGTCTCAACGTTGGGTGCGTCGACGAACGTCGGGATGAGGTAATCGGTGAACGTGGGATTCAGGATCACGCCCTCATCGATGACAAGCTCCTCCATGACCGCAAGACCAACTCCCTGCAGCGTGCCGCCCTCGAGCTGACCGGTGATCGCCTGGGGGTTGAGCGCCTTGCCGACGTCCTGCGCCGTGTCGATCTGAACGACCCGCACGAGACCGAGCTCGGGATCGACATCGACTACTGCCCTGTGCGCCGAAACAACGAAACCGGCATGTACGTCGCCCTGGCCGTTCTCATCGGGAGGGAACGTCTCTGGGTGGCGGAAGCGCACAAAGTGCTCGACCGGTCCGTTCGCACAGACCTCCTCAAGAGTTGCCACTCGCGCCCCCGCCTGATAGACACCGTCGGAACGCAACTCTTCACCATCGTGATTGGCAAGGATCTGGTCCAGCAGACCGACGGAGGCCGCGTGCACCGCACCTCCCGTCATCTGCGTCTGGCGTGACGCCGAGGTCGACCCTGCCGAACCGATCTGTGAAGTGTCATCCCAAACCACAGCGACCTGATCAATGCCCAGGACAGTCCGCGCTATCTGCTGACACACCGTGATGAGTCCCTGGCCGACCTCTATGGCCGCCGTATGCACCTCAACACCCGCAGGAGTCAACACGACACGAGCCTCGGCGAAATCATCGAACCCTTCAGAGAATGCGAGGTTCTTCAGGCCGACGGCGTATCCGATGCCGCGCACAACCGACGACGCCGGTGTGGTCAGCCCGGTGCCACCGGGGAGCAACCTGGGGTCGTCGTCAGCCAGCGGCTCCGGCAGCGGGATCGCTTCGACTGCGTCGATGACTGCAACGGTCGGAAGGGACCCTTCGATGATCTGCCCCGAAGTCGCCATCGCGTCGCCGGGCCCGGCAGCATTGAGTCGCCGCAGGTCGAGGGGGTCCATGCTCAGGGCTTCGGCAAGGCGATCCATCTGCATCTCGTATCCGAAACAGGCCTGTACTGCACCGAAACCCCGCATCGCTCCGGCAGGTGGATTGTGTGTCTTGACGACGTGGGCATCGACCACGACGTTGTCGCAGCGGTACGGCCCGACGGTGAAGAAGGCAGCGTTTGCGAGCACGGGCCGGCTGGTGTGCGCATACGCGCCGCCGTCGAGAATCATACGCGCGGTGACCTTTACGAGCCTCCCATCAGCATCGGCTTCGTGGCGGTACCACATCTTGGACGGATGCCTCTTCACGTGGCCCACGAACGATTCCGATCGGTCATACACCATCTTCACCGGCCGCCCGGTTGCGAGCGAGAGCATGGCAACGTGGATGTGGAGCGAGATGTCCTCGCGCGATCCGAATGCACCACCGATACCAGCGGGATGGCAGCGAATCTGCTCTGGCTCCATGTCCAGGCACTCAACGATCTGGCGGTGGTCGACATGGATCCACTGGCTTGTCGCATAGAGATCGAGGCCACCAGCACCATCCGGTATCGCAAGCCCAGCCTCGGGACCAAGCGGAGCCTGGTCCTGTGTTGCGGTCTCGTAGAAGCCTTCGACGACCACAGATCCCTCTGCGGCTTCGTCACCGCGACGGATCTTCATTCCCCTGAAGACTGATCCCTGTTCGACAGCGGCTTCGGGGTCGACAAGCGGTTCGAGGGGTTCCCACTCAGCGATGATCGCCGCGGCGGCGCTACGAGCGGTCTCTTCATCTTCGGCCGCCACAACGGCGAAGGGCTCTCCCCAGTAGCGGGCAAGGCCGTCACAGAGCACCGGCTGGTCCTGTTCCTCCTGCCCGAACAGCGGATTGCCGGGAACATCGTCCTGCGTCAGGACGGACCGGACACCGGCCATGGCCAGTGCAGGGGCGATGTCGACCTTCTTCAATCGCGCGTGGGCATGGGGGCTCCGCGCCGTGGCGGCCCACAGCATGCCCTTGGACGACAGGTCAGATGCGTAGGCGAAGTTCCCTGTGACCTTCGGTTCACCGTCTGGCCGTCTGGCGCTGACACCTATACCTTCTCGAACTCCTGAAGCGGTGCTGGTCGTCACGCTTCCTCCCCCGCCAGCGTCTCAAAGGAGCGCAGGATCGCGCCGTATCCCGTGCAGCGACAGATGTTCCCGGAGAGCGCTTCTCTGATCTCGGGCTCGGTCGGGTGAGGGTTGATCTGGAGCAGATGTGACCCGGCGACCACGAACCCCGGTGTGCAGAATCCACACTGCACGGCACCCTCGGCCAACATTGCCTCCTGGACAGGGTGGAGTTCTCCCTCGTTCGAAAGGCCCTCGACGGTGGTCACGACGGTGCCTTCGGCATCGGCGGCCATCACAAGGCACGAGCAGACCGCTTCGTCATCCATCATGACCGTGCACGACCCGCACTCACCCTGCTCACAGGCGTCCTTGGTGCCGGGCAGATCGAGATCGTTCCGAAGGACGCTGAGCAGGCTCTCAGGACCGGCGACCTCGACAGACCGTTCCTCCCCATTGATCGTGATCGATACGTTCATCGCAGGCACCGTTCCACAAGCCGACGAGCGAGGACACCTGCCGCGTGCCTTCGGTACGCCTCGGTCGAGCGGTGGTCGGTGATCGGTCGAACCTCCTCGGAGACTCTCCGAGCGAACTCCTCGAGGACAGCGTCCGACACGGTCGACTCGGCATTGATCATCTCTTCGGCTGCCGTTGCGCGCATCGGCGTCGGAGCCACTGAGCCAAGGGCTACGCGGAACCCGTCATCGTCTCGCATCACCATGCAGCTCACGGTCGATATGACCATGGCGTTGCGGGTTCCCACCTTGGCGAACTCCTGTGCAACGGGCAACCCATCGGGGACCTCGATACCGGTGATCAGTTCATCCGGTGCGAGCGAGGTTCTTTTGACTCCCAGGAAGAACTCCCTCCAAGGGATGGACCTCTCCCCCCGATCCCTCGACTGCACGATGATCTGTGCGTCCGCCGCAGCGATCCACGGGAGACCGTCCCCCGCAGGACTCGCTGTACCCACATTGCCGCCGATGGTGCCCACCGCACGGATCTGCGGCGAGCCGACCGTTCGTGCCGCCTGGGCCATGCCACGATGTGGCCAGACCTCGAGGTCGGCCCAGGTCGCACCTGCGCCGATCCGATCGGCGGTGATCTCCCTCAGCTCCTCGACGCGTCTCAACGAGATGACACTGGCCGGACGGTGATGGGCGAGGTTGACTTCGACCATGAGATCGGTTCCCCCAGCCAGAAGTTGCGATTCCGGGCTCTCAGCCTTGGCAGCGAGTGCTTCTTCGAGGCTTCTGGCAGCGATGAAATCCATGGTCATTACGGTAGCGGTAGCCGTCTGCCTCAGCGCACGAGGCGCGCCGCCGCGGCGTTGTGACGCTCGACGAGTTCCGGTAGGTCAACGCCCACCAACTCACCGTCCTGGACAACCGCCTTGCCATGCACGTAGTTGTGGTCGACATGGGTGGGTGCCGCGAATACGACCGCTGCCACAGGATCGTGGAGTGCACCGGAATACCCGACCTGGTCAAGCGAGATCGCAATGAAGTCTGCGCCCTTGCCCGGCTCAAGCGAACCGATGTCGGAGCGACCGAGGACGGCGGCCGACCCGCGGGTGGCGATTCGGAGTGCCTCCCTTCCGGTGAGCAGACGGCCCCCTTCAATCGACGGAGCAGCTGCGAGCCGTGCCAGCAGCATCGCCTGGCGCGCCTCGGCGATCATGTGACTTGCGTCATTGCTCGCCGAACCGTCGAGACCGAGTCCGAGTCGGACACCGGCAGCAAGGTAGCCCCTCACAGGAGCGATACCCGATGCAAGCCGCATGTTCGATGATGGGCAGTGGGCAACGCCGGTTCCTGAATCTGAGAGCCGCCTGATCTCTTCGTCATTGATGAAGATGCCATGGGCGTACCAGACGTCGTTCCCGACCCAGCCGAGGTCCTCCATGAGCTCGACGGGTCGCCGCCCGAACGTATCGATGCAGAACTGCTCCTCGTCGAGGGTCTCTGCGACGTGCGTGTGGAGATGGACGCCGTAATCGCGTGCCAGCGCGGCGGATTCCCTCATGAGATCCGATGTGACGGAGAACGGTGAACACGGAGCAACCACGACACGCGTCATGGCTCCCGGCTTCGGATCGTTGAATGCCTCGATAACACGCTGGGTGTCGGCAAGGATCGCATCCTCGTCCTCCACGACGGAATCCGGTGGGAGGCCCCCGTCGCTCTCGCCGAGGCTCATAGATCCACGAGCCGCATGGAAGCGGAGACCAACCGAGGCAGCGCCTTCGATCTGGTCATCGAGGCGTGAGCCATTGGGGAAGAGGTACTGATGATCCGACGATGTCGTACATCCGGACAAGGCCATCTCGGCAAGCGCCAGCTCGGTCGCGACTCGTACGTCGTCGGGTGTCAGGCCTGCCCAGATCGGATACAAGGTGCGAAGCCAATCGAAGAGCCCGACATCCTGGGCGCCAGGGACTGCGCGGGTGAGCGTCTGATAGAAGTGATGGTGTGTGTTGATCAGTCCGGGGAGCACCACATGTCCACGCAGATCCAGCACCTCATCAGCGGCATCAGGGAGATCGGCGGTGGGACCGACCTGCTCGATGAACCCATCGACGGCGTACAGACCACCATCGATGATCTCTGTCCCGTTGTCATCCATGGTTGCGAGTACATGCGCGTTGCGAACGAGGAGGGTGCTCATGGGGAGGAATCTAGGGGGAGAGCTCGCCGTTGGCGAGCGGAGGAGAGCTTGGCTGCGCCAAGCGGAGGAGAGCTGACCTGCGGTCAGCGGAAGAGAGCTGGGCTTCGCCCAGAGCCAGCGGGTTCTTGCGATTCGGACGAAGGACTAATCTCTCCTCCGTTGGAGGCGAAGCCGACAACTCTCCACCGATCTGGGCGATGCCCAGATCTCTCCTCCGATTCGGACACCGTCCGAATCTTCAGGCACCGGTAAAGTAGAGGGGCTGTATTGCGGCGGAAGAGAGGCATCCATGATCACCGAATACCACCGACCGCGAACCGTCGATGACGCGCTTGCGTTGATCGCTCATCCTGACACCGTGATCCTCGGTGGCGGAACCACCGTGAGCATCGATCACACTCCGACATCCTTAGCTGTGGTAGACCTTCAAGCCGTCGGTCTCTCGGGTATCGAAGCCAGTAACGATGCTGTACGCATCGGCGCGACGACGCCGCTCCAGGACATCGTGGACTCCGATCTCGTGCCGTCTGTGCTGCGGGATCTGGCACGACACGAGGCTCCGAACACGATTCGGAATGTCGCAACGATCGGCGGCACGATCGCGACAGCACACCCTGAAAGCCAATTCCTCGCTGGACTCCTGGCCTACGGAGCGTCCGTGGATGTCGCCCGAAGCGACTCAGTGGGAACGTACTCCGTCGAGGAGAT
>CBETWC010000108.1:0-6333 GCA_965539925.1 uncultured bacterium | reverse complement strand
ACCCCCTCCTCGCTCGCTGCGCTCGCGTGTCCTCCCTGAAGGGAGGACGACAGAGTAAGCGCTCCATCGAACAGAGGATTGAGGCTGAAGGGAGGACGATTGAGAAGGTGGGACGACGACCGACCGGACCGTCATACGACCGGGGGATGCGACAACCGACAGGAGAGTACGTCTGCACCGTTTGTGCTCCGAAGACGCGCATTGCTTGATACGGTGACCGGGACACCCAACTCGAGGAGGGCAGAGCGATGGCATATGCGTTTGGCACAGTGGTCTACGGAACAATGGAGCAGGTCGAGGACTTGGTGACTGCTGCTCTGGGCGACGAGGGCTTTGGTGTGCTCACCCGCATTGATGTCCAAGGCACGTTCAAGGCCAAGATCGGCAGGGACATCGATCCCTACGTGATCCTTGGGGCGTGCAACCCGAACCTGGCGTATGGCGCCATTGAGGCGGACCGGGACATGGGTGCGTTGCTGCCGTGCAACGTTGTCCTACGGCAAGAGGGCGGGGCTGTTGCCGTTCGGATGATGGACCCGAGTTCCGTTCTGGGCATCGTCGGCAATCCCGTAGTGGACGCGTTCGGCATCCAGGCACGAGCAGCGCTGGAGCGGGTGGTTCGAGCAATCGCGTGAACGAGTTGCAGTTCGCGGCTGAGGTTGAGCGCCTTCACTCGTTCTTCGAGGATTGGTTCGACGGCAGGGGAGACCACACGATCGAGGAGTTCTCCAACGCGTTGGACGACACGTTCTTCATCGTGTCCCCTGAGGGTGTAAAGATGTCAAAGCGCGCAATCGTTGGCGTTGTCGAACAACTTCACGAGACGGGTCCGGTGAGCATCAGGGTCGAGAACATCTCACTGGAGTCCACAACTGGAGAGTTGATCATCGGCACCTATGAGGAGCATCAGGAAAGGAACGGCGAGCGGAAGGTCCGCCTCTCTTCGGTCGGCATGCGTGTGGATCCCCAGGCGCCGGGTGGCATTCGATGGATGTTCGTCCACGAGACGTGGCTGCCTGATGCCACTAGTTCGGGACTCCTTGGAGAAGGTAGTTGATCACGTCCACGGCGGCGTAGCTCGTTGATCCCTCCGGGGAGAACCGGGCAACGTTCATTGCATCGTCACCAGAAGTGATCAATGTCCCTTCGATCTCCCCGTCCCGATGAATCTGAGGCAGCCCGATGTTTGCGATCAGCGAGTTGCACAGGCACTTGCGACCGACGGTGTCGGCGATGTCGCCACCCTTCTTCACATAATCGTCAACGGGTTCCGACGGACAACGCCAACCGATCGTGTTGTCTTCGCGCTGATAGGCATGTCGGAGATAACCGAGATCACAGATCCGCGTCCGCTTCTCGTATTCCGCTTCTTGGGAGAGAGTCCCGTCCAGCCGTATGACCTTGAACGGGAAGCCGGTGGGGGATGCCACAGCATCGGTGTACACCTCGACAACACCCTTGCGGGAACTATTGATGACCTCGTCCTTGATCTCACGCGTGAACCCTGACTCGTCACAGTACGCAAAGGCAGTACCCACCTGGACTCCGACGGCGCCCTGCTCGATCGCTTCGGTCACCTTCTTCGGTTCTCCGAAACCGCCAGCCAGCCAGAACGGCTTACCGAGGTCTGCGATCGCAGCGAGGTTGGGTACATCCCGCTCGCCGTAGATGGGTTCGCCCTCTTCGTTGAATTCACCCCGCTTGCGAGGTGGTGCGTTGTGGCCACCAGCCACCGGCAACTCAACCACGAAGCCGTTTACCTCTCCGGACGCCTTGGTTGCGAGCATTTTGGCGAGCACATGGGACGAGACGATCGCGAGGAAATCCGGGCGTGGCAGCTTTCCGACAAGGTCCTTTGCGAATTCCTTGGGGCTGAACCTCACAAACGGGTCGCCTTCGTCCGTGAGACCCTTCACGTCGATCTTCAGCTCCACATCGAAGCCTTCGGCGAGCCTGTCCAGTACGCCCGGTATGGCACGCGGGATACCTGCACCCATGAGGATGTAATCGACACCGGCAAGCATGACTCCATAGAGCGAGGGGAGTGTCGTTACCTGAATCTTCTCCAGGAAATTCACCCCTACAGGATTGGCGTGTCCCTCCTTGGCGAGGAACACTTCGCTGAAGCTTCCCGCGACTATCAGTTCTTCGACCTTGCGCGAGGTATGCATGCTTGCCATCGGCTTGACGGCGAATCGGTCGTCGGGTGCCTTGCCGCCCTCAATGAAGTACTTGTCGACGATTCGCTGGGCTGCGTCTCTGAGCGGGAACGCGGCGAGCGCCCTGCGCATGTGGCCGCCGGGATCTCCCATTTCGAGCCTTCTGGCAAGGACGGCACCGAGAGCAACTCCTGACACGACTCCGAGTTGACCTTCGACTGATACGGCTCTCGCCAGACGCCAATCGGACACAGCAACACCCATACCACCTTGGATGATGACGGGGAGATCAGTGCTCATGGTGTCGCTTTCGTTGGGATCGACGCAACGCTCGTCGTTGTCGTGCGTTCGACCCGTGCATGGTACAGAAGGTTTCGTCTGGCACAACGAGGAGCTTCGGCTGCTCACTGCAGGTGCTGGGCGGGGGCTAGGTACATGGTGTGATGGCAAATGACGCGCGATGGATCACGTGACTGCTGGTACGATGAACGCGTGCTGTGGAGGGATATATTGGCATTCGAAGTAATCGAGTTCTGCGAACCAACACCCGAGCCTGGTCGTCCGTTCCAGGGAACCCAGGAGAGCGTCCTAGGTACGTTCGACGTGGAATCCGACGCCATCGAGCGTGGTCGCGCAGCATGGAACGCTGCACGGGCATCTGAAACACGTGACGTCATGTGGTGGATCGTTCGCGTGCCTGGCGAGACACTGTGTCGTTGGATCGCAGACCGCGGGAATGCCGAGGAACAGATCCTCGATCTGACCACCAACTGCCTTGTTCCCGTCAAGTGACGCACCGTATCGCTAGGTGAACCGCCACCGGTAGCATCCGGCGCACATGAGCGATACCACTACGACCATCGTTGAAATTACCGATGCAGCGCGCGACAAGATCATTACGCTGCGTGAGGGTGAAGGCATTCCTGATCTCCACCTCGGTCTCCGAATCACAGGTGTCGGCTCACAGGGCTACATCTACGAAACGTCATTCCTTCGGGCTGAGGACCTCGCTTCGACCGACATCATCGAGGACCACGGAGGGCTCCCGATAGCAGTGTCTCTCGACAGCGTCGAGAACCTGCGAGGCGCCGTGCTCGACCTGTCAGGGGACGGGGCGG
Organism: uncultured bacterium; assembly: GCA_965539925.1. Lineage (GTDB taxonomy): Bacteria > Actinomycetota > Acidimicrobiia > Spongiisociales > UBA5794 > B3-G11. The sequence continues at coordinate 3,056 of CBETWC010000108.1, read as the reverse complement.
GACCGGGACTCGTGATGCGGAATCCCAACGTGCCGTCACCGACGCTCGGTGGCGCAGAACTGGGAGATCTCGAACTCACGGGTACACCCGAAGAGAAGGTACGCACGCTGCTGGAGGAGCGGATCAACCCCGCAATTGCATCCCATGGTGGTGTTGCAAACCTCATCAGGATTGACGGCGAAATCGCACAGCTCGAACTGGGCGGCGGTTGCCAGGGTTGCGGGCTCGCTGCTGTGACCCTTCGCGAGGGAATCGAACGTGCAATTCTCGACGCAATCCCTGAGATCACAGAAGTCGTGGACGTGACCGACCACTCCATGGGTTCGAACCCGTTCTACGCGTAGGGTTCGTTGGTCAGGTCCTAGTCCGAATCGAGGGACTGACGCATCGATCTGGCCATGTCGAGAGCACCCTGCCCACCGCCATTCTCAAGGCGTGGGAGCTTGGCTGAACGCCGGTGGTAGAACGAGCGGCGCTCCCCATCCGGTGAGTCGGGATCCTGTTTCTCAGCCGTCTTCGGGGATGCCGCAACGGATGCCGAGTAGTCCACTACCGGGCCGCGATTGTGGGAGACCGCTGCGATGTCGCTCGGTTCGTCAGATTCGGCAGGGTGTGTGGCTGCTGTGCTGGCGAGGAGGGCAAACCTGTCTTCGAGTTGGTTGGCGAGCGTCCTGAGCGTCGACACCCTTTCGGACAACGCTTTGTGCTCGGCTTCGAGCGCGTCTGTGTCTTCGCTCTGATCCGGGTTCTCCCCAGCAGAGCGGTGTGCTCCCGCGACGACGGAGGCGGCTTCCTCTTGAGCGGACTCGATGATCGCAGCCGCTTCGCGTTCCGCTTTCTCTATTGACGAAGCCGCTGTGATCTCGGCAGCCTTTTTCGTCCCTCCGGCCTCGGCTCTCGCCTCAGACAGGATCGTCTCCGCCTCGCCCCGCGCCTCGGTCATGAGCCTGAACGCGTCGTACCGTGCTTCGGCGAGTAGCTGTCGCGAGGTGTCTTCGGCATGCTGTGTTGTCCGCGGGCCGCCCTTATCAGTAGCGACGTCGTGCATTTCCTGATCTGTGACCTGTTTGGTCCTCATCGACCTACTCCTACGCGCATTCGGCACGTTCCACTTACCCTTGCGGAGCTATCGGCATCTCACGCTGGAAGTTGAGCGAAATCTAGGTCGCACGACCTAGTCGGTCTGCCAGGAGTCGATCACATCGAGCGTGTCGAGGATCTCTTTCAATTCGTTGTAGAAATCAGCGCGTTCCTCAGTAGATGCGGTGAGGAGGCCTCGGCTTGCAGCGAGCCGTATCCCGGTTGCGAAAAGGGCGGTTGACACGGCTTCCTTGTTCGAGATATCGCCATGGGAGGCAAGCTGGTCGCCCATCTTGAGTGCTCGTTCGGAGAGCTTGGATTCGGTCAGTGGCGCTGATCCTTCCGCGGCGAGTGTTGCGGCGACAACGAAGTACGCCTCGAAGAACGGTCCGAGAACGATGGGGCTCTTGGGGTGGAACGCCCCGGCTTCGAAGCCAAGGATGTCTTCGCCCTCGGGATCGTTGACACCGTATCGATCGATCTCGGTTCTGACCTCTTTCGAGAATTCATCGCTCGGCGAGAAGAAGAACTCGAACTTGAGTAGATCACGTATCTGCATGGCACGGGCGACGACGGACTCAGGTGTGATGAGATCTCCACGAAGTGCAGATACGCCGAGGGCGAGTTCGGTGATACCGGCGTTGACGAAGAAGTGGATGATCGTGTTGCGGTAGTACGCAGCGGCGAGGTGCTTGCCCTCACCAATTGAGTAGATACGGTCGGTGAGGCCTTCGCTTCGTCGTACGACCCCGGACACGACCAGCGAGTCGAGTGCAGCCTCAACCTCCTGCAGGGAGGCGAAGGGGAGATCGTCAGTGGTCGGAAGGTCGCGATCATCGACGAACGACATGAACGGCGCGAGACGCTCCGCTGTCTCAGCGACGGTCAAGCCATGACCTTCCTCAGACAAGAGTGCAAGGGTGACCATGCTGATGGCGGTGATCGGTGTGACATCGTTGATTCGCGTACTCACCTCGAACGCGATCTTCGGAAGTGCAAGGCGTCCTTCGTCTGACGTGAGGTCCTCATCCCTTCCGATTCGTTCACTCAATGCAAGGGGCTCTCCGAACCTGACATAGATGCGCCCGTTCTGACGCCGGAGCGACCGGAGGAAACGCATGGCCCACGCAAAGGACTCCGTCTCCTTGTTCCCGCCAAGCTGTTCATTGGCATAGGAGCCGACGTCGGTGATCTGGTCGTAGTTGATGGATACAGGAACAAGGATCACGTCGTGTGTGATGCCGCGTTGATACGCATCGGCAACGTAGGCCAGAAGACCGAGCTTGGGTTCTCTGAGCTTCCCGCTCCGGGAGCGGCCACCCTCGACGTACCACTCGAGGGCGAATCGCTTCTCCAGGAGATAGTCCAGATACTGGCGCAGAACGAACTTGTAGGGCTCGTTCGCCTTGAATTCGCGCCGTATGAAGAAGATCCCCGATCGGCGCAGAAGCGGCCCGATGAGGAAGAAGTTCATGTTGATGCCCCCGGCGGTGTGATTGAGGGGGAGCTCGTTCTCATAGAGGATGTGTTGGAAGACGAGGTGATCGAAGTTGGACTTGTGGGAGGGAAGGAACACGAGCGGATCCTTCTCCGCGGCCTTGTAGATCGAGCGCAGGTCCTCTTCCGAATAGTCGACTGCATGGTGCGCAGCCTCGATCGCCAACGTCGTTATCCCGTTGATGATGTCAATCACATTGGGGGAGTGTTGGGCGGCGATCTCCTTGAGGTATCGACCCGTTCGCTGCCGCACGCGCTTCTCCGGCTTGCCCTCCGCCTTGGCGAGGCGCTGTATCCCTGATTGGAACGGGCGGCTCCAGAAGAGGTCTTCGCGCAGGAACTTCGGGACCTTGTATCTGAGCCCGCGCACATGGCGCTCTCCGCGCTCGAGAGCCATCCATGCCTGCAGTGCTACGAATTCATCGAGCGTCGTGCCATCGGCGGGTCCACGTCCCGTGGGGGCACTCCAGCGTTTCTCG
>CBETWC010000107.1:0-6341 GCA_965539925.1 uncultured bacterium | reverse complement strand
TCAACGATCAGCCAGCCGATCGCCTCACTGGCAGATACTGACCCACGCTCCTAGGCACCTGCCCTCTCTTCAGGTCTCTCCCACCAGAGTGTCCTCCCTTCAGGGAGGACGACCTAGCGGCGTCGGTTCCGGTCGCGCCATCCGGTCGTGAGGTAGCGCCAGTAGCTCGTGGTTTCTGTTTCGGTGATCGGAGCTGTCGGCTCCGCCTTGTTCTCCGAGGGCTGGTCCGGGATCTCTGGCTTCTGGATTCTGGCATCTGGCTTCTTGGCCCTGTTCTCCGCCAACTGTTCCCTGAGGAACTTCGCTTCGGTCTCCGCCTTTGCGGCGCGCTCCCTCGCTTCTGCGAGCTGCTGGCCGGCCTCGTGGAGGTTGCCGAGTTGGTTGAGCATCTTGTTCCATGCGTCGATTGGGACGATCATGGTGGCGGATTCGCTGGCAGATTCCAGATCGCTCGGCTCTGCCTCGCTGCCAGACTCTTGACTCTTGATTCTTGACTCTTGACTCTGTTCCTGACTCTGCGGAGTCACGCTCCGGCCAAGCTCTTTGGCCCGCGCGATGACCGCGTCGAGGTCGACCATGCGGAGGGCGAGGTCGCCGTCGGCTTCGAGGTAGGAGGGGAGGTCGGCCTTGCGGACCCACTTGCGCAGGGTGTTGACCGGGATTCCTGTGGCTTCCTCGGCCTCTCTCAGGGTGACCCAGTGGCGGTTGTCGGTGAAGTCCGTGCGAGTGCGCTTGCGCGTCGGCTTCGGTGGGGTTTGGCGCTTGGCGCCAACGCCACGGATCGCTTCGGTTTCCCATCGGGTGGTTCTGTCCATCGATCGGCATCCTATCGGTGAACGAAACCGCTCGGAGAGACGGCACACTCCTAGAATGCCTGCACCAATGGAGATTCTGGAATGACAGCACGCGATCCGAACATCGAGCAAGACGTACGAGCAATGGTTCGCGGGATTGTGGATGGGCTATTCGAGGACGAGAGTCAAGAATCAAGAGTCAAGAGTCAAGAGAAGCGATCAGCGAGCGGGCAGGCCCAGATCGTTGCTGTTGGTGGGGACCATGGGGGATTCGCTCTCAAGGAGCGGCTTGCCTTCAAGCTTGCGGAACAGGGTTTTGAGATCATTGACTGTGGGACTGATTCGGTTGAGGCGGTCGACTACCCCGACATTGCAGCCGATGTGGCACGCAAGGTCGCATCGGGAGAGGCAGACGCGGGTGTGATCGTTGATGGCGCGGGTATCGGATCAGCGATGACTGCGAACAAGATTTCCGGCGTGCGAGCGGCACTCTGCTACGACCTGTCGACCGCTCGCAATGCCAGAGAGCACAACCATGCCAACGTGTTGACCCTTGGCGCAGGCCTGACCGGTGATGCCCTTGCCTGGCAGATCACCCAGGAGTTCCTCGCAACACCCTACGGTGAGGGCAGGCACGCGAGACGGGTTGCCAAGATCGACGCGCTCGACAACGCCACTGACAGGGCCACGATGGAGAACGCCACATGACAACGCAGGACCTCTCACGGGATCAGCTCGTTGAACTCGTCACCAAGGAAGTGCTGTCGGCTCTTGCCGAGCGCGCCGACATCTGCGCCAACCCCACCAAGCTCCGTGAGGTCGTAGCGAATGGTGCCGACCGAGTTTCGTTTCACGGCGATGCCGGGGACGTTCCGCTGGACCTCGCAAAGTACATCGACCACACACTTCTCCGACCCGACGCAACCCAGAATGAGATCGACATCCTGTGTGGCGAGGCCGTGGACAACGGATTCGCATCCGTTTGCATCAACCCCTACTGGGTCAAACGATCCGCAGAGATGCTTCGAGGATCAGACGTCAAGGTGTGCACCGTCATCGGTTTCCCTCTCGGAGCCATGACCGCGGACGTGAAAGCGGCCGAGACCCGTAAGGCGCTGCGCGACGGTGCCCGTGAAGTCGACATGGTGATCAACGTCGGTGCCCTCAAATCGGGCCAGCACGACGTCGTGCTCAAAGACATCGAGCGAGTTGTCGATGCAGCTCACGAAGCCGGTGCGATCACGAAGGTGATACTCGAAACAGCCCTCCTCACCGATGAGGAGAAGGTGATCGCGTCTTCCCTGGCCAAGAGGGCTCGTGCCGACTTCGTCAAGACATCGACCGGTTTCGGGGGTGGGGGAGCCACGGTGTACGACGTTGCGCTGATGCGCGAGACCGTCGGTCCCGACATGGGAGTGAAGGCATCCGGCGGTGTGCGGACTGCGGAAGACGTCGAAGACATGATCGCGGCCGGCGCCACCCGGATCGGTGCATCTGCAGGCGTTCAGATCGTTGGCGGAATCGAAGGAGATGGCAATGGCGAACGGTATTGAGCTTCGGTCATACGCATTCCTCGACAGTCTGCAGCCCCAGCACGCTGCATTCATCGGAACCATCTCCAAGGGCTTCCTTCCGCTCGCAGGCGAGGCCTCCCTCTGGGTGGAGGTCGCTCCCGGTATCGAGATCAACCGACTCACGGACATCGCTCTCAAGGCCACCAGCGTCACCCCGGCGATGCAGATCATCGAGCGTGTCTACGGCATGCTCGAGGTCCACTCGCCCCAGCAAGCCGAGACCCGAGCCGCAGGCGAAGCGATCCTCGACGCCCTGGGCCTCACCGTGGAGGATCGGCTCAAGCCGGAGATCCTCTCGTCCCAGCTGATCCGCCGGATCGAGGACCATCACGCCCAGTTGATCAACCGAACCCGTCACGGACAGTTGATCATCCCCGGCCAGACGCTGTACGTCATGGAATGTGCACCGGCGGCCTACGCAGCGCTTGCCGCGAATGAGGCCGAGAAAGCTGCGAATATCAACATCCTTGAAGTGAGAGCGTTTGGAGCTGTTGGTCGCATCTACCTCGGAGGCGAGGAGAGTGACATGGATGTCGGTTGGAAGGCCGCCATGGCAGCGCTCGAAGGTATTGAGGGAAGAACCAAGAGTTGAGAATCAAGAATCAAGACTGAAGAAAACAGGAGGAACGGATGTCAGACGCACTAGGGATGATCGAGTGCAGGAGCTTTGCGGCAATGGTCGAGGCCAGCGACGCGATGGTGAAGGCAGCCAAGGTCGAACTTGTGAGTTATGAGGAGACCGGTGGCGGCTACGTGACCGCGATCGTGCGAGGCGACGTTGCAGCTGTGAAGGCCGCTGTTGAAGCAGGTATCCGAGGCAGCGAGAAGGTCGGCGAAGTGATCGCTACCCACGTCATTGCCCGCCCACACGTCAACCTCGATCTCGTGCTGCCGCTCGGCAGGGCGGACGAGGCACAAGACACCGTCGGCTGAATCGATCTCCAGGCGAAGGAGACGACATGAATCTCGGCAGGGTCACAGGAACACTCGTCGCGACGCGCAAAGAGCCCTTGCTCGAAGGGCTCCCACTTCTCGTTGTCCGTCAGCTCAACGCTGAGGGAGAACCGACGGGTGGATATGTCATCGCGGTGGACAGTGTCGGAGCTGGTGTGGACGAAGTCGTCTTGTACGCCTCGGGCAGTTCGGCGCGTCAAACGGCGATAACCAAGGACAAGGCGTGCGACGCAGTCATCATGGCGATCGTCGACCAATGGGACCTTGACGGCGAGACCGTCTACGTGAAGTGACATGGCAACGCTGACCGACTCTGAGATCCAATCGATCATCACCAGAGTGCGGGGCCGCGTATCGACCGCCGACATCCCCGGCCGGTCAGGCCTTGCCATCGAGGCCGCAGACGCGGTCTCGGAGGCGGAGAGCAACCTCGGCGACGGGGTCTACGCGACCGTCGATGAAGCCGTGGCTGCTGCTCGGGCTGCATTCGAGATGTACCGTTCCGTCGGACTCGAAGCTCGCAAGGGGCTCATCGAAGCCGTGCGGGTCGCAATGAGGTTCGAGAACCGACGGCTCTCCTACATGGCCAGGCAGGAGACGGGCCTGGGCCGAGCAGACGACAAGATCCTCAAGAATGCCCTCGTGATCGAACAGACTCCCGGACCTGAGGACCTCGAACCGCACATCGTGACAGGCGACCACGGAATGATGGTCACCGAATACGCCCCGTACGGCGTCATCGGGTCGATCACGCCGACAACGAACCCGACGTCGACGATCATCAACAACGCGATAGCGATGCTCTCGGCAGGCAACACCGTCACGTTCAACGTCCACCCCAGTGCCAAGGCCGTGTCAACAGAGAACGTGAAGGCCATCAACAGGGCGATCGTCGCGGCCGGTGGACCTCCCAATCTCGTCACGTCCATTGCGGTCCCGACTCTCGACTCGGCCGAAGCACTCATGGCGCACCCCGACGTGCCTGTCTTGCTCGTCACCGGCGGGCCGGGTGTGGTGAAGGCTGCGCTCAGGACCGACAAGAAAGCCATTGCAGCCGGTCCGGGGAATCCACCCGCGGTCGTCGATCAGACGGCAGACATCGCGAAGGCTGCAAGAGACATCGTCAACGGTGCCTCATTCGACAACAACATCATCTGTGTTGACGAGAAGACGACAATCGTGGTCGACACGGTTGCCGACCGCCTCATCCAGCACATGTCTGCAGTGGGCGCCTACCGGCTCAAAGAGCACGAGCTCAAACGCCTCGAACGGGTGATCTTCAAGGAGATGGGCCAGCCGAACAAGCCCGGCGTTGTCAGTCCTGAGTTCATCGGCAAGGATGCCGCCGTCATCCTCAGCGAGATCGGTGTCACACCCCCCGACGGAACAAGGCTCGTGATTGCCGAGGTGCCGAGGGAGCACAGCCTCGTGTGGACAGAGCAGATGATGCCCGTCATGCCTGTTGTCAGGGTGAAGGACGTCGATACGGCTATTGACCTTGCGTTCCGCTCTGAACACGGATTCAGGCATACGGCGTCGATCCACTCCACCAACGTCGATGTGATCACCCGAATGGCCAGAAAGATGAATTGTTCGATATTCGTGGCGAACGGTTCGAACATTGCGGGCCTTGGTGCAGACGGTGAGGGGTACACGTCATTCTCGATCGCAAGCCCAACAGGGGAAGGCCTCACCCGGCCGCGGACATTCGCTCGCATACGGCGGGTAACAGTCGTGGGAGCGTTGAACATTGTCTGACCAACGATCACCAGCCATTGCACTGTGGGAGTTCGCCTCCATCGTTGAGGGCGTAAATGCTGCCGATGCCATTGCGAAGGGCGCTCCGATCGAGGTGCTGTACACCGGCACGACCCACCCGGGCAAGTACGTTGTCCTCGCTGCGGGTGACACGGCTTCTGTCGAGGTGGCAACGATCATCGTGTCCGATCTGGAAGTAGATCTGATCGACGTCGTGTTCCTGCCGGATGTCCACCCGACCGTTGCAGACGCCATGGTGAGCAGCGATACTGCCGCTTCGACCAACGCCGATTCGGTTGGGCTGATCGAGACTTCAAGCATTGCATCCGGAGTTGATTCAGCAGATGCAGCGGTGAAGGCCGCAGATGTCTCTCTCGCAGCCCTGCGGATGGCCGATGGAATTCATGGGAAGGCGTATCTCATTGTCGAAGGTGTCGTCGGCGAGGTCCAAGCCGCCGTCGAAGCCGGTGTCGAGAGAGCCGGTAGTCAGCTCGTTGCCTCGGTGGTCATACCGCAACTCACCGATGAGCTCCGTGACGATCTCGCGGCTTCCGCCGGGTTCCTCGACCGTGTACGAATGCATCGAAGCGAGTCCTGATGCAGTTGGGCCGCGTCCGTGGCGCCGTCGTGGCTTCGATCAAGGATCCTGGAATGGTTGGCATGAAGCTGCTCCTGGTGCAGCCGCTTGATGAACACCAGAATCCCGTAGGGGAGTGCGTGGTCGCAGCAGACGCCGTCCACCAAGCAGGTGAGGGCGAACTGGTCTACTTCGTTGCATCCAGAGAGGCCGCAGAGGCGATGGAGCCTCGTTTCGTGCCGGTTGACCACGCGATCGTTGGGATCGTCGATGATGTCGAGGTCCGCCCATGAAGGTCGGCAGGGTCATCGGAAATGTCGTCTCAACCATCAACCACGAGTTCTTCGACGGCGAGCGGCTGCTGATGGTGAAACTCGTCGATAACGATCAAGACACCGATGAATACCTGATCTGCACCGACGTCGTAGGTGCCGGCGCAGACGAGACCGTGCTCATCCTCGACGAGGGCAACTCCGCCCGCACGATCTACGGGGTGGACACCGCCCCCATCCGCTCCGTGGTCGTCGGCATCGTCGACGACGTGGACGAAGTGGTATTACGAAGTACGTAGTACGAAGAAGAGGCGCGGATAGGGGCGACGGGTCGTCCTACCTCCAGCCTCAATCCTCTGTTTGATGGGGTGCCTGCTCTGTCGTCCTCCCTTCAGGGAGGACACGCGAGCGC
>CBETWC010000106.1:0-6379 GCA_965539925.1 uncultured bacterium | reverse complement strand
GAGTGTTCGATCGCCGAATTCCACTCGTCCCATCACTGCACCGGGAGTGGCGTCCCCAATCGAGATGACTCTGCCGGGTATCGCAACGCACATGGTCAGGCATCCCCGATCGTCAGCGACACGAGTCTCACGTCGAGCGCGTCCGACGCGGATGTGTCGGCCGACTTCGTGATCTCGAATGAAGTGTTCCCGACAACCGTACCGAACGCCGCCTCCTCGAGGTGGCTCCGGAGCGATTCGGGGGTCACGTGGCTGAGAGCCCCGATCTCCACCAACACCTGGCGGACATCACTCGTGTTGTTGACTTCTGCAACCCTGACGGCCTCATTGATGAGATCCGCGACGAGCCTCGATTCATGCATCTGACAACCTCTGTTTCACGTTCTCGACTGCCGCAACGACAGGAGGCGACAGGCTGGCCCCAGTCGTGAAGTCGCCCGCCTCGATGCCGATCACCTCGATGCTTGCTGGCATCCGCCCGAGTGCTCGGGCAAGTTCGATCCCGACGGCGGGACCGAACGAGTGTGTCGATGCGAACGTCTCCTCCGGCAGTGGGGTCTTCAGGACATCGAATGAGCGGATCGTCCCAGGTTTCGCGCCTGACCGCATCGCATCGACAACAACCACATGGTCGTCCCTCGACCACAGTTCGTACAGATCGAGCGATCCCGATGCAACCACATGGGTATTCGCATCGGTCAGCTCTTCGGCGACGGCGACTCCAGCGCCATCATCCCCTCGATCCCGGTTACCAACACCGATGACGATCCTCTTCATCTTCAATCCACCCGGTCGACCTTCAGATCAAGGAAATGTGTGGCACACGAGATGCACGGGTCGTAGTTGCGGATCGCCTGCTCGAGCTGCCACTTGAGCTTGTCGTCCTCCATCTGGGTCCTTGGGAGAACGAACTGCCGCAGGTCCGCCTCGATGCTCCGCTGGTTCTGCGCAGTCGGGGGAACGATCTGGGCATCGGCGATCAGTCCTTCGCCGTCGATCTCGTACCGGTGGTACAACATTCCTCTCGGCGCCTCGCTCACACCGTGGCCGACGGCGTTGCGCGGCTCGACGGGGATGAAGGGCTCCGGTGGCCGTTCGTACTCACTGATCAGCCTGAGGATCTCCTCGCACGCAAGGACCAGCTCGACGGACCGCACGATGATGCTCTTGAAAGGGTTCCGTTCGCCCTGCTCGAGTCCCACTTCATCTGCGATCGCCCTCGCCCGAGGAGTGAGCTTGTCGTGGTTGATCGTGAACCTCGCCATCGGTCCGACATGGAACGTGCCGCGCTCGCGGTGCTTCACGTGGAGGGCGTTCGAACGTTCGACGTGGATCTCTTCGAAGTGGTCCTGCCACTCGGACACGTCAATATCGAGTCCCTCGGTTGACACGATGCGTCCATCCGTGATCGGGTACTCGTCCGGATGCCTCAGGCTGACGAACTCATACGGCATCTCGAACTCGGGGAACTCGAATGTGCTGACGAGCCGCACGGTTTCTTCCGACATCTCAAGCGCCCACTCGAGTTCATCGACGAGTGTGTTGAGCTCCTTGCGCGTGGGCGTTCGGTAGAAGCCGCCAACACGCATGTTGATCGGATGGATCTCCCGACCTCCGAGCAGTGTCATGACGGTGTTTCCCAGCTTCTTGAGGCGTAGTGCGTTGACGACGATCTCGGGCATGTCCTCGGCGAGTTCGATGGCGCTCTCATATCCGAGGAAGTCAGGCGCATGGAGCATGTAGACGTGCAGGGAGTGGCTCTCGATCCACTCACCCGCATAGAGCATCCGGCGCAGTGCACGGATCTGGGGATGCACCTCCACACCAGCAGCAAACTCCATCGCGTTGATGGAGCTCATCTGATAGGCAATAGGGCAGATGCCGCAGATCCTCGACGTGATGTCTGGAGCCTCTGAATGGTCGCGTCCTCGCAGGAAGGCCTCGTAGAAGCGCGGTGGCTCGAAGATGCTGAACTCGAGATCGACGATCTCATCGCCGTCGAGCTTCAGATACATCGCTCCCTCGCCCTCCACCCGGGCGAGATAGTCGACGCTGATCTCTCTCGTGCTGCCGTTATCCGTCATGGGTCAAGCTCGCTTCCTTGAACGCTGGAGCGTCTGTGTTGAAGGTCCGTAGGGCTCGAACCAGATCGGGATCGTCGATGCCTAGCCCGTGCCAGATCGTGCGCAGACTGTCGATATTCGGATCCTGAGTCGGTCCGAAGCACCCGAAGCACCCGCGGTTGTACGCGGGGCAGATGGCACCGCATCCAGCTTGGGTGATCGGTCCCATGCACGGCGTTCCGTGAGCGACCATCACACACGAGGTCCCCCTGAGCTTGCACTCGACGCACACGGAGTGCTCTGAGGTTGCCGGCTTCCGGCCGAGAAGCAGCGCATCGATGACTTCGATGAGCTGGTGCTTCGATATCGGACACCCTCGCAACTCGAAGTCGACCTCAACGTGATCGGAGATCGCCGTTGATGTTTCGAGTGTGTTGATGTAGGCGGGGTTCGCGTAGACGATTGAGATGTACTCCTTGACGTCGGCAAGGTTCTTGAGCGCCTGGATCCCGCCCGCGGTCGCGCAGGCACCGATGCTGATGAGCATTTTCGACTGGGCTCGGATCTCGTGGATCCGCTCCGCGTCGTGGGCCGTTGTGATGGAGCCTTCCACGAGGGACACGTCATACGGTCCAGCAACCTCTTTGCGCGTTGCTTCGGGGAAGTACGCGATCTCGATCGCGCCGATGATGTCGAGCAGTTCATCCTCACAATCGAGCAGCGTGAGCTGGCACCCATCGCACGAAGCAAACTTCCATACAGCAAGTTTCGGTCTCGTCATAGTGATTGCACTCCTAGCCGATCGGCGACTGCCGAGTAGGGGAACACCGGTCCAGACTTACAGATGAAATCGGAGCCGAACTGGCAGTGGCCGCAGAAGCCGATACCGCACTTCATGTTGCGCTCCAAGCTGACGTAGACGTCATCCTGAGTGACGCCGCAGTCACCGAGCGCTCGTGCAACGACCTTCATCATCACCTCGGGTCCGCACACGACTGCGATCGTGTCACTGTTGCGGATGTGCGCACGGTGTACCAGCGGAGTCACGACACCGATCTGGCCACGCCATGCACCATCGCCTCTGTCGACCGTCACATGTACGTTGAAGTCCAGTCGGCCACGCCACTCCTTGACCTCTTCGAGATAGAGGAGATCCGATGGCGAGCGTGATCCGTACACGAGCGCGATGCTCGAGTATCGATCTCGATTCGCGAGCGCCTGGTAGATGAGGGGACGGACGGGAGCGAGGCCGATCCCGCCGGCGATGATGAGGAGATCATTGTTCTCAGCCGTCGGCCATGGGGTCCCGAACGGACCCCGAATGCCGACTACGTCACCGGATTGAAGCGCGCAGATGGCGTTCGTGACGGCCCCCACGGAACGAACCGTGTGGACGAGAACATCAGGATTTCCCGGATCGCCGGAGATCGAGATCGGTACCTCGCCAACCCCGAAGATGTAGATCATCGTGAACTGGCCCGGAGCGAACCGCAGTGGATTGCCGCCGTCAGCCGCTTCGAACTCGATGGTGCACGTGTCGTAGGTCTCTTGACGCTTACCGATCACCCGGAACGGTCTCGGAAGCATCGGATCGATCAACACGGGCGATTCGCTCATGGTTGCCGATGACGTCATTGCATCACTTCCCATAGAGGTCGAGCATCTGGATTCGAGCCTGGTGGAGTCGTTGGGAAGCCTCCCTTGCCACCACCTCCCACATGAGGACATTGAGCTTTGGATCGTCGTCGCAGGCCTGACGCATTGCTGCTGCATCGAAAACAGCGAGCGTTGTTGGAGTCAGGGCTCGTGCCGTCCACATCCAACGATGCGGCGCCAGTCGCCAGGAGAGTCCAACAAGGGCGCCGTCGCCGAGCGTTGTCACGGTCGTCGATGGTTTGGCTGGCCGCTCGACTTCCAGGGAGATGATCCCCTCCGAGACGATGAAGAATCTTCTCGCTTCCTGGTTCTCCCTGAACAGGACCTCATCTTCTGCGAGGTCGAGTTCCGTTGCCATCGTCTCGAAGAGAGAGAACTCCTCATCGGTGAGTCGACCGACCAAGGCGCTTGAGGCGCGTAGATCTTCCAGCTTCATGTTGCCACTACCTCCGTCTTGTCTCGCAGTCGAGCGACTTCCTGCGTGATATCAATTCCAGCCGGGCACCATGTGATGCACCGGCCGCATCCGACACAGCCGCTCGAGTCGAACTGGTCGTGCCAATAGGCGAGCTTGTGTGTCATCCACTGCCGATACTTGGCAGCGGTGGTCGATCGGACCGGGTGCTGGTGCAGATTCGTGAACTCCGAGGTGAAGCATGAATCCCACCGCCGTTGCCTCGATGCTGTGCCCTTGAGATCCGAAATGTCTTCCACGGTTGAGCAGAAGCACGTCGGGCAAACCAGTGTGCAATTCGCACACGAGAGGCATCGGGATGCAATGTCGAACCAGTGTTCATGCTCAAGATTGTTCGTCAGGAGTTCGTAGACGCCGTCGGTCTGCAACTGCCGACCCATGTTCCCTGCCGTGGCTTGCACGACCGCGTCGACGCGGAACCGGTCAGCTTCCTCAAAGGGTCGTCCGTCAACGGATTCGAGGACCGCTGCCCCGGCCTCAGAACCGACCTCGAAGATGAACTCGTGCACGTCGTCGGTGACAATCTCGGTGAGAACAAGATCGAAGCCGTCATCAGCACGGGGTCCGGTCCCCATCGATGTGCAGAAGCATGTGCCTCCGGCGACTGCGCAGTTGACTGCGACCGTGAACATCCCCGCGCGTGCAGTCACGTAGGTCGGGTCGCTGTAGCCGTTCTCGAGGAACACACGATCCTGTATCTCGATTGCCGCGAGCTCACAGGGCCTGATGCCGAGGAAGGCACGCTGCTTCGACTCCTGGGGAGTCGAAGTGAACACGAGCCCATCATCGGATGGGCTGATGGTGAACAGCGTTACCTGCGGAGGGAAGAGGAAATGCTTCCATGTTCTCGGACCGACGACATACCCGAACACGGCGTCGTCGTTGCGACGGGAGAGCGAGTACTTGCCAGCCTCCTGGTTGTCAGTCCATCCGATCGGGAGGTCTTCGATCGATTCGACGACGTCGTAGACAATTGCTTCCTCGCCGACGGTCGGGCCGATTACTTCGTACCCGGCGCTCCCGAGTGAAGAGAGGAGGGAAGGGAATCCCTCGAAGGTGACGACTTTGCCTGCCATACGGCCTCCGTCCTTGGGACCCGCAACAATCAGATACGGCGTGGGATTCGCACACCGCTATATGGTCCGATTGTCGGCCTGGTCCACGCGCTTCTTAAATCCTTAGTAACAGTCTAAGCTATTATGTGGAGGCAAACCAACATTGAGAACGAAGGGATGGTCAGCACGATGTCCAGCAGGCAGAAGGGTGTGATGTTGGCGGTTGCCACTGCGGTGATCAGTGGGTTCGCGATCTTCATCAACGGTTACGGTGTCGTTGCGTGGAAGGACGTCGGCGTGACACCGTCGACGTACACGACCTTCAAGAATCTGATCGCCGCATTGGTACTTGTCGTCATCGGTACGGTGGCGACAAGCCGACGATCGAAGGAAGGGTTCACGAAACCGACGTCCGTCGGTCAATGGATCGGTCTCGGCCTCGTAGCGATCGTCGGAGGCTCGGTGGCGTTCGCTCTCTTCTTCGAAGGCCTGGCGCGTGCCTCAAGCGGTCAGGCAGCGTTCCTTCACAAGACCCTGGTCATCTGGGTCGGCATCCTCGCCGTTGGAATCCTGCGCGAGAAGATCAAGCCCATGCACTTCGTTGCGGTGGCGCTGCTCGTGCTCGGTCAATTCGTGCTTGTTGGGGGCATCGGTGACGTGACCTTCGGAGCAGGCGAGATGATGATCTTCGGAGCCACGCTGCTGTGGTCCGTCGAGATCATCATCGCCAAGCGTCTGCTGGGATCGATGAGTTCGATCACAGTCGGTGTTGCGCGGATGGCTGGCGGTGTCGTGTTGTTGTTGGCATGGGGATTCGTGAGTGGGGGATTCGGGGTACTGGGCGCCCTCGGGGCAACCCAGATCGGCTGGGTTCTCATCACAGGTACGGCGCTCGCTGCCTACGTGGGGACTTGGTACGCAGCCCTCAAGCGTGCACCGGCCATCGACGTCACAGCCGTGCTCGTCGGCGGTGCAGTCCTCACTGCGGTGCTCAAGTACGCCGTCAGGGGCGTTGCTCTGCCGTCGGTTCTTGGCCTGGGCTTGGTGGCTGCCGGCTTCGTGTTTGCTGTTGCAGCAGCGCTCATGCGCAAGGATTCAGAGGCGGTGCCTGCGAAGTGATGTCGGGTGCT
>CBETWC010000105.1:0-6478 GCA_965539925.1 uncultured bacterium | reverse complement strand
TGATGATCACCGTGGTCTCCGGCCAGCCCTTGAGTTCAAAGTGGTGATGGATGGGTGCCATGAGGAACATCCTCTTGCCGAACCCTCTGAACGAGATGACCTGGAGGATCACCGACACGGTCTCCATCACATAGAGGCCGCCGATGACGATCAACAGGAGCTGCGTGTTCGTCAACAGGGCAACAGCTGCAATCGCACCGCCGATGGCGTGCGATCCCGTATCTCCCATGATGATCTTCGCCGGCGCGGCATTCCACCACAGAAACGCAAGCGCCGCACCGAGGATCGCTGCGGAGAACACAGCTATGTCCAGCGCGCCATCGACCTGATAGAAGTCGGCCTGGTCACGTGACTGCCAGAAAGCAATGAGTACATAGGCACCGAATACCAAGGCACTTGATCCGGCAACGAGCCCATCCAAGCCATCGGTCAGGTTCACACCATTTGCCGTGGCTGTGAGCATGAACAAGACGAGGCCGAAGAAAAGGAACGGACCGAGATCGAACCCGAGAGGTCTGGTGAACGAGAGTTCCGTGCTCACGCCGGCCTCGGCCGCACCCCACGCGAACACGGCGGCGATCAGGAGCTGACCGCTGAATTTCCACCGCTTGGAGAGGCCCTCGTTGCGCTTCCTCGCGAACTTCACGTAGTCATCAGCGAAGCCGATCACAGCCATGCCCACGAGGGCGAACAATGCCAGCAGAGCCTTGTCACTCATCGCCTGGCTCGTGAATCCGAAGCCCTCGCCAACGGTGAACACCTTGAAATGGGCGAAGACGTACCCCAGAGCTGCGCCCACCACAATGACGACTCCACCCATCGTGGGAACACCCTGCTTGTGCATGTGTCCCTCGACCTCGGACTGGATGAATTGGCCGATATTGCGCCGTCTCAGGAATCGGATCGCGATCGGTGTTGCGAGGATCACCAGTACGAAGGCGAACGCAGTTGAAAGGAGTAGGGAGATCACGGGGCAGAGTCCTCGATGAGTTGGAGAGCCAGGCGTTCAAGACCCGCTGAACGCGAAGCTTTGACCAGCACGACGTCTCCCGGTTCGATGATGCCCGCAAGCGTATCGGCTGCCTCCTCAATATCGGTGGCTTTGCGGGTGATCCCCGGGAAGCCGACTGCGTACCCATGGTCAGGGCCCACGACCAGCAGTTCGGAGAATCCAAGGGTGCCAGCGAGCTCACCGATCGCGATGTGCTCCTCCTCACACACGTGCCCAAGCTCAGCCATCACGCCAAGCACTGCAACGTTGCGGCCTTTCATGTTGGCGACCGTCGATAGGGCGCTCCGCACCGACTGTGGATTGGCGTTGTATGCATCGTTCACGACCGTGTAGCTGCCGTGCGACACCTCCATTCGCCATGCCGATCCTGAAGCCGACCCGAGACGCTCCAGGAACTCCTCGATGTCCACCTCGAGCGCCACCGCCACAGCCACCGCAGCCGCAGTGTTCAGAGCTTGGTGCTCCCCGGCCAGCGGTAGCGACACGAACGTATCAATTCCATCAACGTGGAGTTGGAAACTCGGCCGACCTTGGTCGTCGGTCGAGATGTCCGACACCGCCACGTCGGCACCGGGTCCACCGAATGTGATGGTCCGATGGTCCCCTCCGCGCTGCAGCGACTCCTCTTCGTATGGCAGCACCGCCACTCCGCCGTCTTCGAGCGCTTCGACAAGTTCATACTTCGCGTCTGCCAGGCCTTCAGGCGACTCGAACGTCTCGAGGTGCACAACCCCGAGATTCGTCACGACGGCGATGTCTGGCCGCACAGCGGGAGCCAGCCACGCAATGTGGCCACGACCTCTTGAACCAACCTCAAGGACCAGCACCGTTGCATCGGGGGGCGTGGCGAGGACCGTGAGAGGGACACCGATCTCGTTGTTGAAGGATCGAGGAGATGACCACGACCCATCCAGGCCAGCCGCCAGAAGGTCCTTGGTTGAAGTCTTGCCTGTCGATCCTGTGACGGCAACCACGGGAATGTCGAGTTCGCTCCTGCGCTTCACGGCGAGTGCTGCAAGCGCCTCTCCCGTTGCATCTACCTCGATGCGCGGCGTTGCTGCAATGCCAGCATCCCTGTTGACGACGACGGCCACGGCTCCCTGGGCCAGAGCATCAGAGGCGAACGTGTGACCGTCGAACGACTCACCCACAAGCGCGACGAACAGGCTGCCATCGACACTCTCACGACTGTCGGTCGCCACCGTGTCCACGAGAAGCGGTGAGTGCCCGACAAGATTGCCCGATACCGCTTCTGCGATTGCAGTGAGGTCCCATCCAAGTGATACGGAGCTCACATCGGCTCCCATCCCTCGATGCGGAGTGCTTCGCGGACCTCATCCCTGTCGTCGAACGGGAGCACTTCAGACCCGATGTCCTGTCCCTGCTCGTGACCCTTGCCCAGGACCACGACGATGTCTCCGGCCTCGGCGATCGAGATACTGTGCCTGATCGCTGATCGCCGATCGATGATCGTCTGAACGTTCGCACCGGGTTGAGCGCGAGCGCCACGACCGACTTCTTCGGCAATCACGGTCGGGTCCTCTGTCCTTGGATTGTCTGTCGTGATGATCGTCACATTCGACGATCTTGCGGCCGCAGCTCCCATGATCGACCGCTTCTCACTATCCCGATCGCCGCCGGCTCCGACAACCGCGATGATCCGACCGCTGGCAAGCGAATTGAGCGAGGCAAGGACAACCGCGATCGCGTCAGGCGTGTGGGCATAGTCAACGACGACGGTGAAGGGACCATCGTGGGGGACGACTTCCATGCGACCGGGCACAGGGCGAGTCGCTGACAGCCCCCTGGCAATGGTGGGCGTGTCAACACCCAGATGCAACGCCATCCCTGCCGCGACGAGTGCATTGGACACATTGAACTCTCCGACGAGTGGCAGCGTCACGTCCGCGGAACCACCGAGAGTCACGAGCACGAATCCTGTTCCCTCCGATGTACCCACGAGGTTGGTAGCTGATAGTTCCGCGTTGCCCGTGATCGAGACGGTCGTTTGTTCGATCATGCTCTCCGCAGCAAGGCGAGTCCCCCACGGATCATCCACGTTGATCACTCCTTGATCGGAGACGACAGGATCGAACAGGCGCTTCTTCGCCGCGTAGTAGGTCTCCATGTCTCCATGGAAATCCAGATGGTCCTGTGAGAGGTTCGTGAACCCGACGACAGAGAATCTGATCGCATCGGCTCGATGGAGTTCGACAGCGTGCGACGAGACTTCCATGAGCACTATCTCCACGCCCGAATCGCGCATCGACGCGAGTATCCGTTGGAGATCCGTCGCCTCAGGGGTCGTTCTCGCCGTGGGCATGGGCGTGCTGCCGATCCGAGCGCCGAGCGTTCCGATGATCCCAGTGGGCAGACCTGCCGTGGTAAGTATCGACTCCAGCATGTGGGCAACCGTCGTCTTGCCATTCGTGCCGGTCACGCCCGCTATCGCAAGCGTCTCGTCAGGCATCCCGAATACCGATCGCGCTGCCCACGCCATCGCCTTCCTGGTGTCGGTCACGATGATCTGAGGAACATCAACCGTCTGCTGCTCTTCGACAAGGACAGCTGAGGCACCGTTGCTGACAGCCATCTGCACGTAGTCGTGACCATCGTGGAACTCTCCGCGGATCGCGACGAAGAGCACGCCGCTTCCGACTTGGCGCGAATCATGTGTGATATCGGAGATGACAACGTCGGTCCCAACGACGGCGCTGACGCCGGGAACGTGCTCCGCGACCTGGCTGAGTAGGACACCCATGCCAGACATGTCAGTCCCGATCGGGAGTTACGCCAAGCTGGTGCAGTGCGTTCTGCGCAACCTCGGCGAACACCGGTGCGGCTGAAGCGCCACCGAGTGACAAGTCGGCGCCATCACTATGGATTCCATTGGGCGAGTCGAGCACGACCACGACGATGATCCTGGGGTTGTTCAATGGGGCCATACCGATGAACGATGCGGTCGTGTCATTCGAGTACACGCCCGCTTCCACATCGAATTCCTGACTGGTCCCCGTCTTGCCCCCCGCTGTGTAGTCGGTCATCCTCGCTCTTCGGCCTGTCCCCTTCTCAGTGTCGATAACCCGACCCAGCATTCGTCGCATTTCGGCAGCCGTCTCAACCGAGAGCACCCTATGGGATCTCGGCTTGGTCGTGATACGGGTGCCGTCCGGCTTGATGATCTCTTGAACCAGGTAGGGCTCAGTCCAGATGCCGTCGTTCGCGATCGTCGCGTATACGGCGGCCATCTGGAGAGCCGTTGTGCCCACCGCATAACCGATGGCGATCGACGACCCGCTCGTCGTGTTCCACTTCGCGGTCGGTTCGAGGCTCCCGTGCCTCTCCCCCGCCACGTCGAGGCCCGAAGGGCTGCCAAGACCGAACGCTGTCAGGTACTCGTAATGCAGATCGTTTCCAAGGCGCCGCTGGATCTCGATTGTGCCCACGTTTGAGGAGCGTGAGAGAACATCCTGGACGGGCATCCACTCCGGATTGCGCCCATGGTCCTCATACTCGAACTCACCGACGGTCACTGTTTTCGGTGTGTCGATTGGTGTCGATGATGTGACGACACCTTGGTCAATGGCTGCTGCCACGGTCACCGTCTTGAGCGTCGAGCCTGGCTCGTATACGTCTGCGACGGCGCGATTTCGCAGGACGTCAGGTGTCACTGCGGTGCGGTCATTGAGATCGAAGCCCGGCCAACTCGACATGGCGACGACTTCACCTGTACCGGCGAGCATCACGACAATCGCGCCGCTCTGGGCGTTCGTCGTCTGTATTGCCTTGGTCAAGGCCTGGTCCGTAGCGAACTGAATCTCTCTGTCGATCGTGGTAACGATATCGCTGCCAGCGACTGCTGGTTCGATGAGCAGCTCACCCTGGGGGATCGCCCGCCCTCGTGGGTCGACCTCAGCAATGATCCTCCCCGGCCTTCCCTGAAGCTCCGAGTCAAAGGTCTTCTCGAGCCCCTCGATACCGGCGTCATCATCGAATCGGACGAGACCGATGACCTGCGCCGCGACGGATCCCGCCGGATAGACACGCAAGGGTTGATCACGGTAGAACACCCCGATCAGCCCTGCCTCGTCGACCGCGGCCTTGATCTCGGTCTTGGTCGTGGTATCGACGCGCATGGCGATCTCTGCATACCGCCGTTCGTTGGCCTGTCCCTCGGCCAGCTCCACCGCAAGTTCCTCGTACGATTTCTCAGAGAACGGAGCCAACACAACGGCTGCAGCCGTCGGATCGTCGAGCAGCATCGGATCGACGACGACGTTGTAGCCGTCGATCGTCATTGCCAGCTCGACACCATCCCTGTCAAAGATCGTGCCGCGCGGGGGATCGATCGATCGTTCCTTGATCCTCTGATCGAACCCGTACTCGGCGTTGGCCAATGCCTGGTTGCCCTGCAGGTCGAATAGCCGGTAACCGATGCCACCCCAGGCGAGGGTGAAGACGAGTCCAACGAGAAGAAGGCGCAGATCCCCTCGTTTCCAGATCTGGGCCCTCATGTCTCTGCCATGACGTGCGGTGGGTTCATGGACGAGTGCCGTCCAGCGCCCGTATCGCCCGCTCCGGTTCAAGGACCTGGGGGTTCACTGCGATGCGGTCCACGACGATTGCCAGTCGCTCGTCCGGGTACACCAAGCCGATGCGTTGTGCCTCTGTCGCAATTCGGAGAGGATCCTGGAGGCTGGCGAGGTCGTACCGCAGATCCAGCTGGAGAGACTGCTCAGTCGCGATGCCCGCCTCCAGTTCCGACAGCTCAAATGCTGTTTCATCGAGAGAGATGCGCAGGAAGATCATCGAGAAGAAGACCGCAACGGCCGCCAGTGCAAAGAGCATCAACGGGAACATGCGCGGCCCCCGTTCGAACGAGCGGTCATTGGCCCTGCTCGAGGCGCCTCTGCGAAACGGGATCGCCTGTGCAGTCATCAGATACGCTCTCCAACTCGCAGCAAGGCGCTGCGGGATCGTGGGTTGTGCTCGACCTCGCCCGGGGTGGGGCGAACGGCCTTCGGTGTGAGGATCCTGATGTCAGGACTTGCGCCGCAGACGCATACGGGGATGTCAGGTGGGCAGGTGCATGTAATTGCATGTGCCACAAGGGCACGTTTGACGATCCGATCCTCGAGTGAGTGGTACGCCATCACCACGAGCCTGCCTCCTGGAGCGAGCCTGTCGAATGCTGCGTCCATGAATCGTTCGACTCCTGCAAGCTCGTCGTTGACAGCGATCCGGAGGGCTTGGAAGACCTTTCGCGCTGGGTGGCCTCCGCGACGAGCAGCGGCCGGAACCGATTCGGCGACACAAGTCGCAAGCTCAACCGTATCGGTGAAAGGGCGCTGCGCAACGATTGCAGCAGCGATCCTGCGAGCGTGGCGCTCGTCTCCATACCGCTTGAAGATCGACGCCAGCTCCTGCTCGCTTGCTTCATTGACGATCGTCGAAGCGCTTCGATCC
>CBETWC010000104.1:0-6557 GCA_965539925.1 uncultured bacterium | reverse complement strand
GCGATGAGCAGCACCTTGTCCAGGTCAATGCTAGCACCATCGGATACGCCCAGGCCTTCGGTATCTCTCACATCGTCGTCGACCTACCGGCGGCACCCGTAGAACTCGCTGTCACAACGCCACGGATCAAACCGGATCAGCCGTTCGAACTCTCCTTCGGAGCCGCAGCGGATCTCCGACCTGAGCGCCCGACGAGCGCCATACGTTTCTCCTGAGTCCGGACTCGAACCGCGAACCTTGCGCCGTCGATACCCTGCACGGATGCGGAGATCAACGATTGCTCTGTTTGCAATCGCCACGGCGTTCGTGCTGCTGGCCATCTTCTTGCGATCTGGCGACACCGACCACCCAACAGCGGCTACAACAGTTCCTGTCGACACGACGACCTCAGCGCCTCCAACGACTGTGCCGCTGACGACCACGACGACGCTCCCTTTCGGTACCTCTGTCTGTGACCTCTACACCGGAGTAGCCACGAGCGGTCGAATCGAGTCGACTGATCTGGTTGAAGCGTCAGGCCTGGCAGCAAGTCGGTCAACTCCTGATGTCCTTTGGTCCCACAACGATTCCCGTGGAACCGCGACCCTGTTCGCATTCACGATCAACGGGGAAGACCTCGGCGCGTTCGACGTACCAAGGGCCTTCGCCCTCGACTGGGAGGACATGTCCGCCGGACCCGGGCCCTCTGGGGATGTCGACTACCTGTACGTGGGCGACATCGGCGACAACTTCGATATCAGGGGAGGGCTCGTCACTGTGTACCGGGTTCGGGACATGAATCCGGCAGAGCTCGATGACTCCTTTCCCGAGTCGACCGCGCTGACATACCGGTATCCGGAAGGGAGCCACAACGCAGAAGCCCTGTTCATCGACCCGGTGGAACCTGCTCTCTACCTGATTACCAAGAACAAGGAAGAAGCCTTCGTATTCAAGGGGTCCATCGAGCCGACGAGCGCACCAATGGGCCTGGAGCTCGTTGCAACCCTGTTCCTCGGCGCAGAGGTGTCCGGAGCGGACATGAGTGCCGACGGGACAACCCTTGCGCTGCGCGGGTACTCCACCGTGTGGCTGTGGCACCGCAACCCGGGAGTTTCCGTTGCGGACATGCTCACCGAAGATCCCTGCACCGCACCCTCGCCCGAAGAGCGCCAAGGCGAGGCGATCACCCTCGATGAGAACTTCTCCTACTGGACCATCAGCGAGGGATCGACCCCCGAGATACGCGTCGTCAGACGATTGACAGCTATCGGCTGACGGCTATCAGCTATCAGCCAGCAACCTTCTTGGGTCTCTCCCCTCCGTGGTGTCCTGTCGCGGACATGCGCGACGCATTGTCCTCCCTTCAGGGGGACGGGCGAGTCTTCGAGCCAGGGGCCATTTCGTTTGGATAGGTGAGCCTGCGAACCCCGTACGGCACGACCCAACAGACGCCAAGATCCACACAGGTTCCCACTTGAAGCACTGTTGCAAGGTCGTGGCGTGTGACGCTCGCAGGCTCGCACCCCCTCCGGAACATCGACTTCGTCGCTGTTCCGTCCTCCCTGAAGGGAGGACAAAGGCATGCACACGCTCGCCTGTCGGCCTTCAGGAGGAGCTGCTGGAGAGGGAACGTTGGACGATCGCCTCGGACTCCCTCACTGACTTGAGGTACCACACGGCTCGGATGCGGTCACGGTCCTCGTCGGGAAGGTCACCGTTGCTGCCGAATCGCTGCACGCGCTGGCGGTGGACTTCGTGAAGCACGATTGCTGCCGCAACAGAGACGTTCAAACTCTCGACGAATCCGTCCATCGGAATCCGAATCGAGCCATCGGCGATGTCGCTGGTACCAGCAGCGACTCCGTCGCGTTCGTTTCCGAAGACGAGAGCGACCTTGCCTGTCAGATCTGCCTTCGACAACGGGATCGCGTCAGGTGAGGCATCTGCCAACAGAATCCGGAATCCATTGCGGTGGAGGTCGTCGAAGCACGATCCAGGATCCTCCCATCGATACCGGTCAAGCCACTTGTCAGCGCCACGTGTTGTCCTTCGGGACCGCTTGAACGCAGCTGAGGTGTCTATGGCATGGACGGTCTGAATGCCGAAGGCCTCTGCCGTGCGCATGATCGCCGACACGTTCCCGAGATCGACCATCCCGTCCACGACGACAGTCACATCAAGTGTCCTTCCGTCGAGCACCCCTTCGATCTCGTCTCGTCGACGCTCCGTGACGTGCGGAACGAGAATCTCAACGACCGCAGCAGGATCGAGCGTTTCATCGCCGTACTCGAACCACGTTGGGTCATCGGTACGACGCCCCGCAACGAGCGCTCGCATTTCCTCGGGTGTTGCTGCGTTGGGATGAGGCACGAAGAGACAATAGGCAAGAAGACAAAGGACATAAGAACAAAGACGAAAGACGAAAGACTGGGACTCGGGTGGGGGCAACCCATCCATCGAAACGTGGAAGGCGTCCGTGTCCATTGTCTTTTGTCTTATGTCTTTTGTCTTTCCTCTTCTCCCGAATTCCTGACAACTCGACTCCGGGATACCTTCGACGTTGGGTATACTCGCTCCAGGCACAGACATACGGCACGAGGAGCCTCGATTCAACCAGCAGGCTTAGAGGGAGCTGCTACAGACCGGGCCGGAAGGCCCTATTCTGCTCATTCTCTGACGCCGCGCGACGTCACCGATCGGACGCCCGACAAGACACATGCACGAACTCTCCATGACCTGCGCGTCAATGGGACCGGTGCATCCAGAAGGAGCATTTAGTGAAACGGATACTGATTCTCGGAGCTGGAACCGCAGGCACAATGGCGGCCAACAAGCTCCGCCCACGGCTTGACGACTCCTGGGACATCACGATCGTCGACCAGGACGAGACGCACTACTACCAGCCGGGCTTCCTCTTCATCCCCTTCGGCATCTACACCGCCGACGACGTGGTCAAGCCGAAGATCGACTTCATACCCCCGGGCGTCAACATCGTCACAGGCGAGATCGATCTCATCGAAGCCGAGAGCAACAGTGTCAAGCTCACCGACGGCACCACCCTCGAGTATGACTATCTCCTCATCGCGACGGGTGCGCAGATTCGTCCGGATGAGACCCCAGGCCTCAAGAGCGATGAGTATGGGAAGACCGTCCACGACTTCTACACGCTCGAAGGAGCGAAGAACCTCTCCGAAGCGTTGCGCTTCTGGGAGGGTGGGCGTTTGATCATCAACATCATCGAGATGCCGATCAAATGCCCGGTGGCGCCGCTCGAGTTCAGCTTCCTTGCCGACGCACACTTCCAGGATCGCGGCATGAGAGACGACGTCGAGATCATCTACGTGACACCGCTCGATGGCGCATTCACGAAGCCCGTTGCCGCAAAGCATCTCGGGAACCTCCTCGAGGACAAGAACATCGCCTTGGAGACCGACTTCTACCTCGAACGAGTCGACACCGACGAGAAGAAGCTCATCTCCTACGATGAGCGGGAGATCGAATACGACATGCTCGTATCCATCCCACTCAACATGGGCGCTGACTTCATCCAACGTTCAGGTCTCGGCAACGAGTCGAACTTCGTTCCGGTCGACAGCAAGCACTTCCTTTCGAAGGACTTCGACAACATCTTCGCCCTCGGCGATGCTGCTGATCTGCCCACGTCAAAGGCAGGTTCAGTCGCCCACTTCGCCATGGAGGTCTTCACGGAGAACTTCCTTCGCTATGTGGAAGGCCTCCCGATGCTCGAGGAGTTCGACGGACATGCGAACTGCTTCATCGAATCCGGCCATGGCAAGGGCCTCTTGATCGACTTCAACTACGACACCGAGCCGTTGCCGGGCAAGTACCCGCTCCCGGGAATCGGCCCATTCGCGTTGTTGAAGGAGACCGAGATGAACCACTGGGGCAAGATGATGTTCAAGTGGGTCTACTGGAACATGCTGATCAAGGGCAAAGAGATGCCTCTCCCCCACGAAATGCTGATGGCAGGCAAGATCAACGACGGTGAGTCATGACGATCGAATCGCCTGACCGGACGGTCGAACTCGAGCGAAAGCTCGATCAGATGTCCGAGCAGCTCGACGTCGTCGTCGCCGAACTTCGCGAGCAGAGGCTCAGACGCCAGCAGTGGCAGGAGCTCATCTCGGACCTTGGACCCATCTCGAACGAAGCCATGACCATTGCGAGTCGCGAGCTCGAAGCTATCGAGGAGTGGGTCGAGCCTGCTGACATGCTGCGGCTCCTTCGCAGGATCGTGCGCAACACGAACAACATCGAAGAAGGCATGGCCAAGTACGAGAGTGCGATGGAACTCCTGGCCGATCTCGGTCCATTGACCAGCCAGGCGTTCACGAAAGCACTTGAGACGCTCGATGAGTATGAATCTCGCGGATACTTCGAGTTCGCGGGTGCCGGTCTCGGCGTCATCGATACGATCGTGACGACCTACACCAAAGAGGATGCCGAAGCCCTTGGCGAAAGCGTCGTGCAGATGATCGACATCGTCAGGGACCTCACGCAGCCAGAGATGCTCGTTGCTGCGGAACGCCTCCTCGACGTTGTACAGCGACAGGCGCTCGCCGCGGAACTCGAGCCAGAGGAGCCGCCGAGCCTCTTCGCTCTTGCACGTAAGATGGGTGATCCGGAGGTTCGCATGGGCCTCGCACGTGCGCTGAACACATTCAAGGCCGTGTCGGCCTCAGAAACCGACGTCGCTCACGATATTGTCGAAGCGGCACATTTCGACCAAGACAACACAGACACACCTGGAGGTGCCTGATGCCAGTAACAACCATCGCGGATCGTGAGATCCACGTTGACGAGGATGGATTCCTCACCGAGTTCGACGAGTGGGATGAGGATCTCGCCAAGACGCTCGCGGAGAACATCGGACTCGGAGATCTGACCGAAGAGCACTGGAAGGTCATCGAGTTCCTCCGCTCCGACGCCAAGGAGCAGGGCGAGACGCCAACGCTCCGCAGGGTCTCAACCATTGGCGGCATCCCCACGAAGAGCTTGTTCCAGCTCTTCCCGAAGAAGCCCGCCCGCAAGATGTCATACGTAGCCGGGCTCCAGAAGCCCAAGGGCTGCATTTAGAAGGAGAGCCAATGACCACGGACCAGCCAGCGAACATCGTTCCGGACTTCGGAGACGACGACGAGACCCGCAAGATCGCATTCGTGTGCTCCAAAGGGTCGCTCGACATGGCGTATCCGGCGCTTGTGATGGCGTCAGGTGCCCTTGAGCAAGGCGTGGAGACACATATCTTCTTCACGTTCTGGGGCATGGACATGATCAACAAGAAGACGATGGGCAATCTCCACTTCTCACCTGTTGGCAACCCTGCCACCCACATGCCGGCAGCCCTCGCACCGCTGCCGGGTATGCAGGCAATGGCTACCAAGCAGATGAAGGCCAAGCTCGAAGAGCTCGAGATCCCCGATGTCCCTTCATTCCTTCAGCACCTGTCTGATATGGGATGCAAGATGTGGGCATGCAAGATGTCCGTCGACATGTTCGACCTCGAGGAGGAAAACATGTACGACGACCTCGATGGCATTCTCAACGTCACAGACTTCATCGAGATCATCGACGGCCCCCAGACGTTGTTTTTGTTCGGAACATAAACAAGAAACCAGACACCCCACAGGTTTATGGGGCGGGGGCGAAGGCCCCGGACCCTTCTGGATTCTGACGCCTGACGCCTGACGCCTGAATGCTCTCTGCCCTCAGCTCTGATCCGCGAGAAGGCCTTCGAGGGCGAGGGTGACCATGTCGCTGAAGGTTCGTTCACGCTCGTCGGATGTGGTCTCCTCACCGGTGACGATGTGATCCGACACGGTCAGGACCGTGAGGGCGCGAGCTCCCTCGGCTGCGGCGACGCCGTAGAGGCCTGCGGCCTCCATTTCGACTGCCAGGACGTTCATGCTCTGCCAGATCTCAAGTGCATTCGAGACCGGGTTGTAGAAGCTGTCGGACGAATGCACGTTGCCGACATGCACGTCGAGACCGGTGGTCCCAGCGGCACCGGCCGTTGCCGAGAGCAGTCCGTAGTCAGCCGTAGCGGCGTAGTCCCAACCGCCATACCTTGCGCGGTTGACACCCGAATCTGTGCACGCGCCCGAGGCAAGAATGATCCCGCGTAGAGGGACATCTGTCGTCAGACCTCCGCAAGATCCGACCCGCACGAGGCGCTTGACGCCGTAGAAACGGATCAGTTCGGTGATGTAGATCGAAGCCGATGGAATCCCCATGCCTGTGCCCATCACCGACACTGGCATTCCCTTGTATGAACCTGTAAATCCGAGCATGCCTCGAACGCCCGTTACTTCCCTGGCGTCATCAAGAAACGTGTCAGCGATGAACTTGGCCCGGAGCGGATCGCCTGGCAGCAGGATGGCCTCGGCGATGTCTCCTTCGGCGGCCGAGATGTGGGGTGTTGGCATGGATGGCTCCTCAATCGTGATGAGCGCAGCCTATCGGCGTTCGGCGTTCGGCGTTTGGCAGCCAGCTTTCGCGAGCTTCTGGCTGATAGCTGACGGCTGACGGCTGACCGTCTACTGTTGGCTCAGCTATCG
>CBETWC010000103.1:0-6572 GCA_965539925.1 uncultured bacterium | reverse complement strand
AACATCGACTTCGTCGCTGTTCCGTCCTCCCTGAAGGGAGGACAATCTGATGTGCCCGAAGCGCGACCGATCACCACGAGTGGAGAGAAGAGACGCTTGGCTACGCGAGTTGGGGAGACTCGAGGGCTGTGACCAGATCGGAGAGGAATCGTTGGCCCAGGCTTCCATCGATGAGGCGGTGGTCGTAGGAGAGATCGAGCGGGGCAACCAGGCCGATCGCCAGCGAGCCGTCCTCAACCACTGGTTGCTGTTTGGCTCTGCCGATCGACATGATGGCGCTGGTGCCGAGTGGGATGATCGGTGTGCCATGCCCTCCGCCGAGTGCACCGATATTGGAGATCGTGAAGGTCTGTCCGGTGATCTCTTCGAGCGTGATCGTGCGGTCCTTCGCCGCGATGGTTAGGCGCTCGAACTCAGAGGCCAACTCAGGGAGGGGGAGTTGGTCGGCGTTCCTGACGACCACAACGATCAACCCAGCCTCGGTATCCACGGCGAAGCCCATGTGGATGTCAGGCCTGACTGCCATTCCCTCATCTGTGTATTCGGCGTTGAACTCCTGATAGGTGCGCAGCAACGGCATCAACGTCTGCGCGACCTGAATCTCGATTGGGTACTCGGCTCTCCCGGTCATGAGCGCCTCCGCTCGAATCTCCGCCTGAACAGTCACGTGCGGAATCGTTCTCCACGATGCTGCCATGTGGTCAGCGATCGTCTGTCTTGTGTGACTGAGGGGGATGACGTCAGGCGCCGCCGTCTCTGACGGGACCACGTCGAGGTCGGCACGGGTGATTGCACCACCTGGTCCCGAGCCAATTATCGCAGCGAGGTCGATGCCGCGTTCTTTGGCCAGCTTGCGGATGATCGGCATGGCGCGTGGCGTTTGGCGTCCATCGTCGGGAGCTGAGAGGGCTTCGGCAGGCCGTCCAACCGGCACCGTTGCAGTATCCGTTCTTTGCTCTTTGCTCTCTGCTCTTTGCTCTCCTCCTATGACAAACAGCACCGCTCCGACTTCCACCGTTTCGCCCTCCGTGGCGGTGATCGAGGTGATGATGCCGGCGAAGGGGGACGGGATCTCGACAACGGTCTTGGCTGTCTCGACCTCGACGAGGAGCTGATCGATCTCGACGTTGTCCCCGACCTTGACGAACCACTTGATGATCTCTGCTTCGGTGAGGCCCTCACCGATATCAGGCATGCGGAACTCTTGTGACATCGGGATCCAGCGTACCGTCGGGGACACCCGTGTGAGGAGCGGTTTGTACGTCGGTACTTCCTGCATAATGTAAGGAGCAGCATTCAGAGAGGGAATATGCGCGATCTAGCCATGCACGGAATTCGACCCGAAGCTGACGTCTACTGGGACCTCACGACACCTGTGCTTGTGGAGCACACCCTGAGACGGGGTGAGGGAATCCTTGCCCACAAGGGACCGCTCGTCGTTGACACCGTTCCGTACACCGGGCGGAGCCCCAAGGACAAGTTTATCGTCCGTGAGGAGACGACCGAGAACGAGATCTGGTGGGGGGACGTCAATCATCCGATCGAGACCGAGGTCTACGAAGCCCTGTACGACAGGGTGGCCGAGCACCTCGGGCAACATGATCTCTACGTCCAGGACGTATACGCAGCAGCTGATCCGAAGCACCGTCTTGCCGTACGGGTTCTGACGGAGAGTCCGTGGCATGCGCACTTCTGCCGGAACATGTTCCGTCTCCCGCGCACGTTCGAGCACGATGATGAGATTGAACCGTTCATGCCGGACTTCACCATTGTCCACGCGCCGAACTTCAAGGCGGTCCCCGAGCGCGACGGCACGCGCAGCGAAGTGTTCATCATCATCAGCTTCGTACACAAGGTGCTGCTGATCGGCGGTTCCAGCTATATGGGCGAGATGAAGAAGTCCGTGTTCTCCGTGATGAACTACCTGTTGCCGAAGTCTGGCGCACTCTCCATGCATGCGTCGGCGAACGTCGGCAAGGCTGGCGACTCTGCAGTGATCTTCGGTCTCTCCGGAACTGGCAAGACGACCCTCGCGACAGACCCGACCCGTGACATGATCGGTGATGATGAGATCGGTTGGGGCGAGGATGGCATCTTCAATATTGAGGGTGGTTCATATGCCAAGACGATCAATCTGAGTCCGGAGGACGAACCGCTCATCTTCCAGGCGGCGAACAAGTTCGAGACCCTTCTCGAGAATGTGGTGCTGAATCCTGACAGCCGGATGGTCGAATGGGAGGATGGCTCCAAGACGGAGAACACGCGTTGTTCGTATCCGCTCCCGCACCTTCCAAATGTCGTGATGAACGGCGTTGCGGGGCATCCGGAAAACATCGTGTTCCTGTCTGCCGATGCTTTCGGGGTCCTGCCTCCGATCTCGCGTCTGACCAAGGAACAGGCGATGTACTACTTCGTCTCCGGCTACACCGCGAAGCTCGCTGGTACCGAGCGGGGAGTCACGGAGCCTGTGGCAACGTTCTCTCCGTGTTTCGGTGCGCCGTTCCTTCCGCTGCCTCCTTCGTACTACGCGGATGTGTTGGCGGAGAAGATCGACGAATTCGACCCGGGACTCTGGATGATCAACACGGGTTGGACCAGCGGCCCTCACGGTGTTGGCTACCGAATCAAGATCCCACACTCCCGTGGCATGCTGAATGCAGCCCTCGGAGGCGAGCTCAACGACATCGAATTCGTGGAGGATCCGATCTTCGGGCTTTCGGTGCCGACCAGCGTGCCGGGGGTACCGACAGAGTTGCTCCTCCCGAGAGGGACATGGGCCGACACCGATGCCTACGACGCTCAGGCGAGGAAGCTCGCTGGGATGTTCGTCAAGAACTTCAAGCAGTACTCGGCAGGTGTCAGCCAAGCGGTGATCGACTCGGGTCCGCAGCTGTAGGCGCTTCGCGCCGGCAATACGAAGTACGTACACGAAGGAGCGCCCCCAATCGGGGGCGCTCCTTCCCTATGGCCCCTGTTCCCTAACCCCGGAACTTCTTGCCGCTCTTGGCGGCGTCCCTGATGATCTCGGCAGGAGCGAACCGCTCGCCGAAGCGTTCCTCGAGTGCCTCGAGCTTCTCCAGGACTACGTCTGCACCCGTCTGGTCGATGGTGAAGAACGGACCGCCGCGGAACGGCGGATAGCCGAGACCGAACACTGCACCGATGTCACCGTCGCGGGCTGATCTCAGGATGTCCTCCTGGAGGCAGAGTGCCGCTTCGTTGATGAATGCCATCGTGAGCCGTTCGATTACATCCGACTTGGACACAGGTACCCGTTCGTCGAGACCGAGAGCGTCGTAGACCGTGGCATCGACTTTGCCACGTTTTCCATCGGTGTACTTGTAGAAGCCCCGACCGTTCTTGCGACCCATCCGGTCGTCCTCGATCAGGCCAGCCATCATGTCGGGACCCTTCATCCGGTCACCGAACGCCTCGTGGAGGATGATTGCAACGTGGGCACCGACATCGATGCCTACTTCATCGGTCAACAGCAGTGGACCGACGGGGAATCCCCAGTCCTCCATTGCCGTGTCGATCGCCTCCACCGATGCTCCCTCCTGAAGGAGGAATGATGCCTCATTGAGGTACGGACCGAGCAGCCTGGAGGTGTAGAAGCCGGTGCCATCGTTGACGACGATCACAGTCTTGCCCTGGTCCTTGCCGACCTTGACCGCGGTGGCTGTAACCCAGTCGGCGGTCTTGTCTGTGGTGATGACCTCGAGGAGTGGCATCTTTTCTACGGGGGAGAAGTAGTGCATGCCAACGACCTGTTCCGGTCGCTTCGATGCCTCTGCGATCTTGGTGATCGGCAGCGTTGATGTGTTCGAAGCGAAGATCGCGTTCTCACCGAGTACAGACTCGGTCTCCTCGATGATGCGCTTCTTCAGATCGAGATCTTCGAACACTGCCTCGATGACCATGTCCGTGTTGGCGAATCCATCCCAGGTGGATGACCCTGTCACCCTGTTCAGGTACTGGTCCACCTCGAATGAGGACATCCGTCTCCGCTTTGCCTGTTTCGATACGACCTTGTTCACGTAAGCGAGTCCGCGGCCAACACCGGCGTTGTCGATCTCCTTGATGCGAACGTTCTTGTTCGCCTTCAGTGTCGACACGGCAGCAATGCCTCCGCCCATCAGGCCTCCGCCGAGAACAGCGATGTTCTTGACGTCGACCGGCTTGGCGTCGGAGTCGATGCCGGTGTCGCCCTTGAGCTGTGTCGTGGCGAAGAAGATGGACTGCAACGCTGCTGACTCAGGAGTCATCGCCAATTCGGCAAAGAATCGGATCTCGGCCGCAACCCCGGCAGCCCGTCCCTTCTCGACGCCGATCTTGATGGCTTCGAAGGCCCGCTTCGGGGCGGGGTAGTGTCCCTTTGTCTGGGACATCATCGTGTCGTAAGCCTTCTTCCACAGCAGCTTGCGTCCGGCCGGGTTCTTCTCGAGCGCGAGCTTCTGAAGATTGTCCGTCGAGACGTCCAGCGCTATCCCGCGATCCTCGGGCTCAGCATCGATCGCCTCGAGAGCGCGGTTGCGGGCGATGTCGAGCAGTATCTCCGGAGCGGTGACTTCATCAACGAGTCCAAGCTTCTTGGCTCTCCGCCACCGAACCGGTTTGCCGCCCATGATCATTTCGAGGCCTGCGGCGAGTCCAACGAGTGCAGGGAGCCGCTGTGTACCCCCGGCGCCGGGAATCAGTCCGAGCTGTACCTCGGGCTGACCGAGCTGGGTTTTCGGACTGTTCGAGCAGATGCGTGACGAACAGGTCAATGCGAGCTCCAAGCCACCACCGAGGCACACGCCGTTGATCGCTGCGACCACGGGCTTCCCGTGCGTGGTGTGGAGTCCTTCGATGCGGTCGAAGACGCCGTGAAGCGCCGTCAGGCCCTCTACCGCCTGGTCCGGTGTCTTCATGCCGGCGAACATCCGGATGTCTGCGCCGGCGAGGAAGTCGCGCTTGGCTGAACCGATCACGACGGCTTTGACATCATCCTGCTCCAGCCGTTCCACAACGTCGGAGAGCTCTCGAATGAGGGCCTCACCGAGCGTGTTGATGGACTCATCCGCGCGATCGATCAGGACGGTTGCGACACCTTCGTCGCTGAGGTCGAAGTGGAAGTTTTCGTACGTCATCAGGTCACCTCTCCAACACGACGGCTGCACCGAGGCCGCCAGCTGCACACTGCGTGACAAGAGCGGTGCCTCCGCCTCGTCTTTCGAGCTCATTCGCCATCGTCATGATCTGGCGTACGCCCGTTGCTGCGAACGGATGGCCGATGGAGATCGAACCGCCGTAGAGGTTGAACTTGTCCATATCGATCGTGCCGATCGCCTTGTCCCTTCCGAGACGTTTCTGAGCGAACTCATCTGACTCGAATGCCTGTACGTTGGACAAGACCTGGGCGGCGAATGCCTCGTGCATGTCGATGACATCGATGTCATCGAGGGTCATGCCTGCCTTGTCGAGAGCGAGAGGCGTTGCGAACGATGGCCCCATCAGCAGCTGCCAGTTCGGGTCGAGTGCAGCGAATGCATATGACTTCAGATAGGCCTTCGGCTCGTAGCCGAGTGCCTTTGCCACAGACTCGTCCATGAGCAACATCGCCGACGCACCATCGGTGAGAGGCGATGAATTGGCCGCGGTGACCGAGCCGTACTTCCTATCGAATACGGGTCTGAGTCCCGACAGCTTCTCGATGGTTGAGTCCGTGCGCGGGAGGTTGTCGCGCTCGATCGTGTCTCTGAACTTCGGAGGCACGGGGTAGGGCATCACTTCCTGGTCGAAGATGCCTGTCTCCCACGCTTCGATGGCCTTGGCGTGTGATCGGACGGCGAATGCGTCCTGTGCCTCGCGGGTGATGCCATTTGCCTTGGCCATCTCTTCAGCACTGTGACCCATCGTCTTGCCCGTCGATCGTTCGGCGATCGCAGGCGGGTTCGGTGCGAGGTCCTTCGGACGTACCTGCGCGAATGCCTTGACCTTGGACGGTACGTCCTTGGCTGCATTGGCTTGCATGAGGATCTCGACGAAGCGGTCCGAGTATGTGATGGGCGGTCTCGAGAGCGAGTCAGCCCCGCCAGCGAGGATGATGTCTGCATCCCCGAGGAGGATCGACCTCGCCCCGTTGACAAACGCCTGTGTCGAAGTCGCACAGGCGCGTGACACCGAATAGGCATCGGTCGATTGTGGAAATGGCCCCGCGAGGGCGATCTCGCGTGCGATGTTCGGTGCACTGACGTCTGCAACGACAGTCCCGTAGACGATCTGGTCGACGGTTGCGGTATCGATCCCGGTACGAGCGACGAGTTCGGCTACGACACTGCTTGCGAGGTCGAGCGTTGATTCATTGCGAAATACCGATCCGGACTTGACG
The DNA here is from genome assembly GCA_965539925.1 of uncultured bacterium. Classification (GTDB taxonomy): domain Bacteria; phylum Actinomycetota; class Acidimicrobiia; order Spongiisociales; family UBA5794; genus B3-G11. Next base: position 199 of record CBETWC010000103.1, on the reverse strand, counting down.
AATGGTGTGCGGAGTCCATCGACGATGGCTACGCGCCTGGCCTTGGCTGGTGACATACCTTGCCTCAATTCTTGAGCGTTCACTCAAGATTGTAATGCTCGCTGGCGCTCGCAGATCGCTCGCTGGCGCTCGCTGCAAGAATCGAGAGTCAAGAGTCAAGAGTCAAGAGTCAAGAGTCAAGAGTCAAGAGTCAAGATGC
>CBETWC010000102.1:0-6611 GCA_965539925.1 uncultured bacterium | reverse complement strand
ATCGCCTGACGCCTGACGCCTGACGCCTGACGGCTATCGACTCACTGATATCGTCACGGCGGTTCCACCGAGGTCGAAGGTCTCGCCGTCGTTGGTGCTTTGCGTTGTTGTGGTGGCGAGCACCTCGGCTGCGATCATCTCGCCGTGGGTATCGAAGGCAGAGATGACGGGTGCGTCGTTGCTTGCCCAGGTCAAGTTGATCCGGTCGGTCACCTCGAGATCGAGGCTCCTTCTCACACCTTGTATCCGGTTGATCAGTTCCCTTGCGATGCCCTCGATCCGTAGATCATCGGAGAGCCTCGTGTCCAGGGCAACCGAGATCGATCCTTCGGTTGCGACAACGGTGCCATCACGAGGCGACCGGGTCACCACGATGTCAGCGGAACCCAACGTGATTCCGTCAACCTCGTGCGTGCCACCATCGAGTATTCGCGAGACCGTGTCATGGTCCAGAGAGGCAATGACCGCAGCGACGGATTTCATCTCCTTCCCGAATCGGGGTCCCAGTTCCTTGAAATTCGCCTTTGCGTGCAGATCGATGAGCCCCGACTCATCTGCATGCACCTTGACGTGCTTGACATTGAGTTCCTCGGCGATGAGGGCTGAGTGGTTCGTGACCGCATCCTGTTCCTCTGGAGACCTCGTGACGACCGTCACTGTGTCGAGAGGCTGACGGACACGGAGATCGTGTCGCTTCCGCAGACCGCGTCCGAGCGTGACGACGGTTCGCACGGTCGCCATCGATCGTTCAAGGCCCTCGTCGATCAACGCGATATCGGCCTCCGGGTAGTCGGTGAGGTGGACACTCGGTGGAGCATCAGGGTCCACCTGACGCACGAGGCCTTGATAGATCTCCTCTGTCACGAACGGGAGAATCGGGGCAGCTACCCGACTGAACAAGGCCAACACGTCATAGAGCGTGGCAAAGGCTGCCATCTTGTCGGAGTCATCAGCGATTCCACGATGAGCCCAGAAGCGTCTGCGTGACCTGCGGATGTACCAGTTCGTGAGGTCCCCGACGAATTCGATGATCGGAGGCACCACGGCGAACAGCCTGTACGCCTCCATCTCTCGGTTCACGTCGGCGACAAGACTCTGCAGAACGGAGATGATCCAGCGATCGATCTCGGGTCGGGCTTCGAGGCTGGGTGCCGAACGAAGGTCTGACGGTGTAATGCCGTCAGCTTCGACGTACGTTGTAAAGAACGAGTACGAGTTCCACAGCGGAAGAAGCACGGTCCGTACGACGTCGCGGACACCATCCTCCGAGAATCGGAGTGGTTCGCCACGTACGATCGGCGAGTTGATCAGGTAGGCACGAAGCGCATCAGCCCCGAATTTGTCCAGCACGTGGATGGGATCAGGGTAGTTCTTGAGCGACTTGGACATCTTGCGGCCGTCCTCGGCAAGGACCATGCCGGTGACAATGCAGTTCTGGAATGGAGCCTCGTCGCGGATCGCTGTCGACAGCACGAGAAGGGTGTAGAACCAGCCTCGTGTCTGGTCGAGCCCTTCGGCGATGAAATCGGCAGGGAATCGCTGTTCGAAGCGCTCCTTGTTCTCGAACGGGTAGTGGATCTGGGCAAACGGCATTGCACCGCTCTCGAACCAGCAGTCGAGAACCTCAGGAACGCGAATCATCGACCCATCACACGCGCTGCACTTCCACGAGACCGGGTCGACGAACTGTTTGTGGAGGTCGTCGAGCATCACTCCGGACAGGTCGAAGAGCTCCTCGCGAGAGGCAATGGCGACCTGCTCGTCGCACCCATCGCACTCCCACACAGGGATGCAGGAGCCCCAGTATCGATTCCGGCTTATCGCCCAATCCCTGGCGTCCTGGAGCCAGTTCCCGAATCGGTTTGCCCCGATGGCCTCCGGGACCCATCGGATGTCGTTGTTCACTTCGACCATGCGATCACGGAACTTCTCGACGGCGACGAACCAGGTCGGTATCGCCTTGTAGATGAGCGGTGTCCCCGTTCGCCAGCAATAGGGGTAGGAGTGATTGATCGTCGTATGGCTGAGCAATTTGCCCGACGCCTTGAGCAGATCGATGAGCACGCGATCAGATGCCTTGACGTTCATTCCCGCAACCTCGGAAACCTCGTCTGTGAAGCGCGCCTCGGCATCAACAGGGTCGACGAGAACTGTGATGTTCGCGGCCTGCAGAGCTTGGAAGTCCTCCTCGCCATATGCAGGAGCCATATGTACGAGGCCGGTTCCCTCGCTGACCGTGACGTGGCCAGATGGGATGACAACGAACGCACCCGCGTCGCTCATCTGTGTGAAGTAGTCGAACGGTGGCTCGTACCTCGCGCCGACCAATGTTGAGCCTGGCGCTGTCTGGAGCACCGTGTACTCCTTGCCGAACACCGCTTCGGCACGTTCTGACGCCACCCAGTACACGTTTGCCGAATCGGTCGGTGCAACCTTCGAGTATTCGATGTCGGTGCCAACGGCGATTGCGAGATTGCCAGGCAGTGTCCACGGTGTCGTGGTCCATATGACGAGGTGATCGCCAACAGATACGACATCCGTTCCCTCTGTCACCGTCAATGCAACGGTGATGGCAGGGTCATCGACATCGCGGTAGTCGAGGTTCGCCTCGAAGTTGGACAACGGGGTGGTGGCGCCGTAGGAGTAGGGGAGTACCTTGAAGTCCTGGTAGATGAGTCCTCGCTTCCAGAGTTCCCCGAAGACCCACCACACACTCTCCATGAAATCGACATCCATGGTCTTGTAGTCGTCCTCGAAGTCGACCCAGCGTCCAAGCCTTCCGGTGATCTCCTCCCAGTCACCCGTGACGTGGTCGACCATTGCACGACAGGCGTCGTTGAACTTGTCGACACCCAATTCGCGGATCTCACGCGGTCCTGAGACACCGAGCTGCTTCTCGACCTCCATCTCAACAGGGAGACCGTGCGTATCCCATCCGAAGCGTCGCTCCACCCTGTGGCCGCGCATCGTCCAATAGCGCGGCACGATGTCCTTGACAACACCCTGGAGCAGGTGGCCGTAGTGGGGTGATCCAGTGGCGAACGGCGGACCGTCGTAGAACGTGTACTCGGTATCGGCATCCCTTGCCTCCACAGAGGCGTGGAAGGCATCGATCGATTCCCAGAACTCGAGGATCCGTTTGTCGAGTGAAGGGAAGTCGACTGCTGAGCTGACCTTGGGGAAGGTATTTCCATCTTTCACGGTATGTCCTCGATCTCGTCACCAAATTGGTGCCGGGACGGGGGAACCGCGGTACCACCCGGCTTGCTGGCAGAGCCAGCCGCTCGTTTTGCCAGTGTCGTTGGCAGACGATGGGTTCTACTCCCTTGCGGGTTCTTCCCACCGCTCGAGGGTGATGTCTGTCCATAGATGGATCCGGTCTCGCACCAACACCGGTCGCTTGATCCCATCTGGCACGGACAGTGCGTCCCTGTCAAAGCGTGGGGGGGATGGTAGCGGAGAATCAGGCGTCAGGCGTCAGGTGTCAGGCAGAGAGGCGGTCTGCGACCGCCGATCGCTCGGCGCCGCCTCGCTTTCAGGCGTCAGGCAGAAGCGACGACTTCGTCGTCCCGCTGTCGTCTTTCGGCTTCTTTGGCTGATGGCCGACAGCTGACAGCTGACGGCTTCTCTCTGGTAGCGTCGTCTGCATGGGAGGAAGCGCGATTCGTGAAGTTGCAGACGGAGTTGAGGTTGATCTGCTTGTGGTGCCGAACGCCAGTAGGGCCGGTGTCGTCGGAGTGCATGGTGATCGCGTCAAGATCCGCGTTGCGAGTCCACCGGAGAAGAACAAGGCAAACGCCGCAGTGATCGACCTGATGCGCAAAGTCACGGGCGTCCGCCGTGTTGAGATCACCAGAGGACGCACAGGCCGCCACAAGACGGTCCTCCTGCAAGGAGTGACGATCAAAGCTGTCCGATCGCGGCTGACAGCTGATAGCTGATGGCGGGACGACGAAGTCGTCGCTTCTGCCTGACGCCTGACGCCTGATACCTGAAAGCTGCGTGTGAGCGCTCACAAGCGCTCACACGCTGCTAACTTTCCACGGCCGAGGAGGAAGCATGACCAGGGAACTTGCAGCATCGACACTCAAGAAGCTCGCACGTAAGCTTCAAACCGAGCGTGAACGTCTTGAAAACATCATCGACGAACATGAGCTGGAGAGAGAGAAGAGCGTTATCGCCGTTGGGTCTGCCGATCGCAATGCCGATCCGGACAACGTCGATGGTGGAGCCATCAACGTCGAGATAGAGATGGACAACGCCACCGTTCAGAACGCGCGCGACATGCTTGCCCAGGTGCTGCATGCGCAGGACCGGATGGAGAAGGGGCTGTACGGCACATGCGAGATAACGGGAGAATCGATCCCGGTGGCGAGGTTGGAAGCCCTGCCGTACGCGACGACGACGGTGGAAGCAGCAACCCGCGCCTGAACAGTCGTTCTATCGCTGCGGGAGTCGCAGCAGTAGTCGTTGTTGTGGACCAGCTCACCAAGTGGTGGGCAACCAGTGCGCTCGCAGAAGGACCCATCGTCGTGGTGGACGAATGGTTCCGGTTTCGGCTCACATTCAATACGGGCGCGTCATTCTCGCTCTTCAGCGGCGGAGGTCAGATTCTCGCCGTGATCGCATTCGGTGTGGTCGCCTTGATCTTCTACGTCCTCGGTGACGCCAGCAGGCGCCTCGAGGCAGTGGCTCTCGGGCTTGTACTCGGAGGTGCGGTCGGCAATCTGATGGATCGGATCTTCAGGGGATCCGGCCTCCTCGACGGTGCCGTTGTGGACTTCATCGATTTCAGCTTCTTCGCCACATTCAACGTGGCCGACATCGCGATCAATGTGGGCGTCGGGCTCCTGCTCGTCGCCGTGTTCTGGAAACGATCATGACCGTTGTTGAGGTCACGGTGCCGAAAGAACTTGAAGGGGAGCGGGCCGACAAGGTGTTGTCGCTCCTGCTGGATTGCCCGCGTTCAATGGCGAGATCGATCATCGACGATGGAAACGCCACCGTGGAACAGATCCTTCTCAGGCCTGCACAGCGGATGAGAGCGGGAACCGTCGTACGAGCGGAGATCCCCGAAGAGAAGACCGAACTTGTTGCGGAAGAGGGAGTTCCCTTTGATGTCGTCCATGCCGATGACGACATCCTCGTTGTCGACAAACCAGCTGGTGTCGTGGTACATCCGGGATCCGGGCGGGGGAGTGGCACGCTTGTCAACGGACTCATTGCCCGATATCCCGAAATAGTCGGAGTTGGCCAGGAGGGACGGTGGGGGATCGTCCATCGCCTGGATCGAGACACATCGGGGCTACTGGTCGTCGCACGCTCCCAGCAAGCGTATGACCGACTCGTTGCCATGATGCAGGGGCGCGAGGTGTCGCGCCGGTATCTGAGCGTCGTGCGTGGGGTGTTCACGAATACCATCGGCACGATCGATGCACCGATCGGCCGCGACCCACAGAACCCGACGCGAATGTATCTGTCAAGAGTCGGCAGGTCAGCGAGAACGCACTACCGCAGGCTTGCTGAATGGACGTCGAGAGACACAAGCCTCATTTCGGTGACCCTTGAGACAGGGAGGACACATCAGATCCGGGTTCACATGCGATCGATATCGCACCCGATTGTGGGTGATCGTGTGTACGGCAGGAGTGGTGGCACAGGGGATCCTGGGCGAACGTGGCTGCACGCCCGCGAACTCGGGCTGGACCATCCGACCACGAACGAGCAGCTCCTCTTTGTTTCGGAACTTCCGGCCGACCTTTCCGATAGTCTGACCTTGCTGGGTGAACCGGCAAGCGGGCGAATCAGCGACATCGATGGAGAGTCATTGTGACTGTGCACTACGAGCGGCTTTCGAACCTCGATGCATCATTCCTTGCCCTGGAGACGCGGACAACGCACATGCATGTCGGAGCGGTGGCTCTCTTCGCTCCAGGCCCTGTGACCGACGCCGAAGGCATCGACATCGAGACGGTTCGCCAACTGATCCTGTCGCGCCTTGCACTGATCCCGCGTTATCGCCAGAGACTCGCGACTGTCCCTGTGGAGGGATCTCCCGTATGGGTCGACGATGAACACTTCCATCTCGAGTACCACGTACGACACATCGCGCTCCCGCACCCTGGGTCCACTGAACAGCTGAAAGAGCTGACCGGACGCCTCATGTCCCAGCAGCTCGATCGCTCGAAGCCGCTGTGGGAGCTCTACATCGTTGAAGGACTCGAAGAAGGTGGGTTCGCTCTCATCGCGAAGATCCACCACTGCATGATCGACGGTGTCTCTGGCATAGATCTCATGGCTGTCCTTCTCGATTTCACCCCTGAATTCGACATGGACGAACCGCAGCCCTGGACCGCCAGGCCAGCCCCCACGGGAACCGAGCTTGTCGTCCGCGAGGTGTCGAGATCGATTTCGTCTGTGGTCTCGGGGATGCTGAGGGTTCCTTCGGAGGTCGGCGGCTGGACCACGAGTTGGGCCGAGCGGGCGAGGGCGGCTGGTGCTTCGCTCTCATCGGGATGGCTGTCCCAAACAGACAAGACCAGCCTCAATGGTCCGATTGGCGGATCAAGGACATTCGACTGGATCCAGATGCCGCTTGCCGACATCAAGAA
>CBETWC010000101.1:0-6618 GCA_965539925.1 uncultured bacterium | reverse complement strand
AGAGGAAGCGTTCGCCTATGCCAGAGTGAACGAAACCATGGGGATGGAGCGCATCATCTCAATGCGGTCCTTGTCGGTGCCGTCGTATTGGACGTCCATCTGCACCATCAGCTTTGGCGCTGCCTTGGGATGGGCAGACTCGTAGTCGTGGAACGCAGATGCGGCCTCTCCTGCCTCCAGGAATCGGATGGTTGCTGGATGACGCTTGGTCCCGACCCAAACGGCGTCGAGCTTGCCAGCTCGCAGGTTGCGGTACCAGTCCGCCTGTGGCCCAGTACCCGACGTCACAATCCACTCGTCCTTATCGGGATACCGGCCAGCCACCTCGAGAACTGTCCGATAGGGGTTTTCGGACTTGCGGCCACGGTGTTCGATCATCAGGAAGCGATTGCCGAACACGAACCCGAGCTTGGCTCGGTACAGGTAGGTGGGCGTGTGTAGGAACCACTTGAAGAAGCCCGTTGGCTTGCTCTTGAAGACCGGTTCACCCATGACGTCAGCCTACTGCTGACGGTTCGCGCCCGACGAGTTGTCGGAACCCGGCAGGCCTAGCATTTCGGGATGGCATCACCTAAGGACTCAGACTCCGACGTCCTCGACACGTCGGGGCAACAGCAACCTGTCGCGACGAAGGTCAGTATCCGGTCGATTGCGCTTCCCACTGAGCACGGTGGCTGGGGGTTCACACTCGAGCCGATATTGCTTGGGCTTCTCGTCGCACCGTCGGCTTCAGCGTGGGAGATCTCCGCCACAGCACTCGGGATCTTCCTCGCACGTCGGCCCCTGAAGATCCTCTCGACCGACCTCGTACGGGGACGGTGGCTCCCACGGTCCAAAATCGCCCTCATCTTCACATTGATCTACGGAGGGTTCGCTTTCGCCGGGGCGATAGGCGCCCTCTTCACTGCTGAAGGCCCGTTTCTGATCCCCGTCCTGGTTGCCGTACCACTCGCGCTGTTGACGATACGAGCCGACGCACACAGCAAGAACCGCAAGCTCGTTGCCGAGTTGGCGGGTCCTGTGGCAATGGCCGCGACCGTTGCCGCGATCACCATTGCCGGAGGGTGGGATCTCGCCCCCGCGTTCGGGCTTTGGCTGGTCCTCGCTGCACGCGACATCGCTGCGATCACCATGGTGCGGGGACTGATTCGACGCTTGCACAACAAGCCCGCCGCGATCAAGAGGATCTACACGATCCAACTGGCATCATTTGCGGCCGTAGCCATTGCAGCTGCTGCCGGAATCGTTCCCTGGCTCAGCGTCGCGGCAATCGGCCTGGTCGTCCTCGTCAGCGTCGTGTCCCTCAACCGGGAGCCAGCCCAGCCAAAGGTCATTGGCTGGACTCAGATGGCCGTCGGACTCATGGTCGTCCTCATCACCGCCGCAGGCGTCAACCTGGGGATCTAGTTAGTTCTTGCGTCAATCAGGCCGGGATACCGCCCGGACTCAGCAACGCAAGAATCCTCAGGAGTAGTCCTCGATGGGAGGACAGGCGCAGAAGACGTTGCGGTCTCCGTAGGCGTTGTCGATGCGGCTCACCGGAACCCAGTACTTCCACTGGCGCAGACCGGGCACCGGATAGGCAGCCTTCTCCCTCGAGAAGGAGTAGCTCCACTGATCCGTTGCCACATCCTCGGCGGGAAAGGGGGCATGCCGCAGCACCGAATCCTCGGCAGCGACAGCTCCGGATGCAACCTCGTCGATCTCTCCCTTGATGGCAACCATTGCATCAACGAACCGATCGAGTTCATACTTCGACTCGGACTCGGTCGGCTCGATCATCAACGTTCCCGCCACAGGGACCGACATCGTCGGTGCGTGGAACCCGTAATCGATGAGGCGCTTCGCAATGTCCTCGTTGTTGATCCCGATCTCAGCGTCCATCTGACGGATGTCGATGATGCACTCATGTGCAACGAACCCGAGAGGTCCCGTGTAGAGGACCGGATAGTGGTCGCCCAGCTTCTTGGCAAGGTAGTTGGCATTGAGCACAGCCATCTCGGTCGACTTGCGCAGACCCTCGGGTCCGAGCATTGCGATGTACATCGACGAGATCGCAAGAACCCCGGCAGAACCCCACGGGGCAGAGGACACCGCGCCGGTGCCGTCGTCGGGACCGGGAAGATCAGGGACAAGGCTGTGACCGGGCAGATGCGGCGCAAGGTGGGCCTTCACACCGATCGGGCCGACTCCCGGACCACCACCGCCATGGGGGATGGCGAACGTCTTGTGCAGATTGAGATGACTGACATCGGACCCGAACTGACCCGGCTCTGCCACACCGACCATGGCGTTGAGGTTCGCTCCGTCGAGATACACCTGGCCACCATTTCGGTGCACGATGTCGCAGATCTCGATGATCTCCCCCTCGAACACGCCGTGGGTCGACGGGTATGTCACCATGATCGCCGCGAGGTTCTCGGCGTGGTCGGTTGCTTTCGCCTCGAGGTCCGCGACATCGATGCTTCCGTCCTGATCGGTCTTGATGACGACGACCTTCATGCCGGCCATCACAGCCGATGCAGGATTCGTGCCGTGGGCAGACGAAGGGATCAGGCAGATATTGCGATGTCCCTCCCCCCGCGACTGGTGATAGCCGCTGATCGCAAGAAGACCGGCGAACTCGCCCTGTGCGCCCGAGTTCGGTTGCACAGAGACTGCGTCATACCCGGTGATGGCAGCGAGCCACTTCTCCAGATCGTCGATGAGTTCGAGATACCCGGCGGCCTGGTCCAGCGGTACATACGGGTGGATGTCGGTGAACTCGGGCCACGTGATCGGGGCCATCTCTGTCGATGCGTTGAGCTTCATGGTGCACGACCCGAGCGGGATCATCGACCGATCAAGGGCGATGTCCTTGTCCTGGAGCCTGCGGAGATAGCGGAGCATCTCTGTCTCTGAGCGGTAGCGTCGGAATGTTGGATGATCGAGGAACGAGCTCGTCCTCGCGACAGACGCAGGGATCCCTGATCTGGTCGCATCCGATGCATCCACTCCGAACACCTCGCAAAGAGCATCGAGGTACTCATCGGTCGTCGTCTCGTCGACAGAGACGCCAACAGTGTGCTCATCCACGTGCCGGAGATTCATATTCGAGTGGCGCGCCTTTGCGAGTGTCTCTTCGGCACTGCCCACTTCGATTGTCAGCGTGTCGAACCACGAATCGTTGACCACCCGGATTCCGCCCGCAGTCAATCGCGCGGCGAGGGTGTTGGCTTTGTCGTGGATGGTCGATGCGATCTCGGTCAGGCCCTCCGGGCCGTGGTACGTGGCGTACATGCCTGCCATGACCGCAAGGAGCACCTGCGCCGTGCAGATGTTGGATGTCGCCTTGTCCCTGCGAATGTGCTGTTCACGGGTTTGGAGCGTGAGGCGGTATGCAGGTCGGCCCTCGGTGTCAATCGACACGCCGACAAGGCGACCCGGCATCGAGCGTCGGTACTCGTCGCGGGTTGCCATGAACCCTGCGTGTGGCCCACCGAACATCATCGGGACACCGAACCGCTGCGAGGAGCCGATGGCGATGTCCGCACCGAGCTCACCCGGAGGGGTGATGAGTGTGAGGGCCATGAGGTCCGTTGCGACAGCTACGAGTGCGCCAGCCTCATGAGCCTCTTCGATTATCGGGGCGATATCGGGGATGTCGCCGTGGGTACCCGGGTACTGGAGCAGTGCACCGAAGACCTCCGATGGATCCAGATCGGTCAAGGGATTGCCCACAAGCACGTAGTACCCGAGGGGAGCAGCGCGGGTCTTGATGACTTCGAGTGTTTGAGGATGCACGTCCTTGTCGACAAAGAACGCAGTGTTCTTGTTCCGGCCGACCCGCTTGATGAGCGTCATCGCCTCTGCCGCTGCAGTGCCTTCATCGAGGAGCGACGAGTTGGCGATATCGAGACCGGTGAGATCTGCGACTGCCTGCTGGAAGTTGAGGAGAGCTTCAAGCCTGCCCTGGGAGATCTCCGGCTGGTACGGCGTGTAGGCGGTGTACCAGCCCGGATTCTCCAGGATGTTGCGCTGGATGACGCCCGGAGTGATCGTGCCGTAGTACCCCATGCCGATGAACGAGCGGAACACCTCGTTCTTGTTCGCAATCTTGCGCATCCGTTCGAGTGCGGCGACCTCTGTCATCGGGCCGGGAACATCTGGCAGCCGATGGGATCTGATGGCGTCGGGAACCGCCCGATACAGCAGGTCATCGACGGAGTCAACGCCCACAGTGGCGAGCATCGAGCTGACTTCGGATGAATCGGGGCCTATGTGGCGGTCTACGAATCCTCGTGGTGTTGGGTGGTCTGACATTGGTTGGCTCCTCATGGCACGGCAATTGGCGTGCCCCGTCTGTCGCACAACCTGAGAGATTCACCGCATGTGCGGCTTTCCCCTTCGGTGAGGGACTGAACCCTGCTTTCCAGAGGTGCCTCTTCCTGCGGTCCGTGTGCCTGAGAGATTCCCGGGGCTGTTGCTCCTTCGGCGCCGGTAGACCGGCTCTCCCGCAAGGCGTCAGTGGCAAACACAGGATAGCGACTGATGACGAGCGACGTCTCGCGTCTGTGTCGGCTTCAGTCTCCCTCGATCTGTCTCTCCAGACCGTCAAGAATCAGGTCCAGTCCGAACAGGAACTCGGTGTCGTCATCGCACCAACCGAGCGTCGAGTCGGGATCGTCGTGGGCGATCTCAACCATCATGCCCATCAAGTAGGGAAGCTGCTCGGCCATCTGGGCAAGCATCTCCTCGGCCATCTCGTCGCCGGCGGTCTCATCGTCGGGTGCGAAGAGTTCCTGGTTGAATCCGAGTGCACGGCTCCCGAGCGCATGCATGGCATGGTGGGCAAGATCGTACGAGAAGCCGCCCTCTCGCATGATCCCGAGCAATCCTTCGAAGTAGAGCATGATCTCTGGACTCATGGAGGTGCGTGCCTCGATCACACCGGGGGCCCAAGGGTGGCGGAGCAGAACCGTCCGGGCTGTGAGGATTCGACGACGTATCTCTGTCTTCCATTCGAACTCATCGGCTGACATCTCGAAGCCACCGAGTTCGTCCCCGATCTCGCTCAGCACCGCGACAACAACTCCGTCGAGGATCGCGTCCTTGTTGGCAACGTGGTAGTAGAGCGACATCGCTTCAACGCCAAGCTCCTCAGCAAGGTTGCGCATCGTCAACGCCTCGATCCCGCGCTCATCGGCGAGGGCAACCGCAGCACCGAAGACACGTTCCCTGTTCAGGGGAATTCGCGTCCGCGTGTCAGCTCCTGCTTTTGGAGTCATCCTCGTCACCTCTTCTCCACACCTTACTGCGCAAGGTATGTTCGTCGGCCAACAATCCGACTTGACATTCTTACGTTGTATGGTACCTTCTGTGCGTATACCTTACAATGTACGAATTGATACTCGTGCATTCGCAGTTCGAACAGGTTCGAACAAGACCACAGGAGTCCACAATGACAGACGCCCTCGCCGAGACAACCCCCCGCCAGGCAGCACGACTGGCGGGCATCGGCTACCTACTGATCTTCGTGCTCGCAGTATTCGCCAACTTCCTTGTCTTCACAGGACTCGTGGAACCGGGTGATGCCTCCACGACAGCGACCACCATCATCGAATCGGGGGCTCTCTTCCGCAATGGCCTGCTTGCCTTCGGTATCGTCTTCGTGATCGACGTCGTCGTTGCCTGGGCTCTCTACATCCTCTTCAAACCGGTGAGCACGGGACTCTCCCTGCTGACCGCTTGGTTTCGATTGGTGTACACGGTGTTCCTGGGTGTTGCCCTGATCTTCTTGTTCCTGGTGCTCCGACTCGTGAGTGGAGCCGAGTTCCTCGCCGCCTTCCCTTCAGACCAGCGAGATGCCTTCGTGTTGTTGATGCTTGATGCGTTCAACTACGGCTGGCTCATCGGACTCGTCGCATTCGGTATCCACCTCATCCTTCTCGGCTACCTGATCCTGAAATCCTCCATGGCGCCGCGGGTTCTCGGCGTCCTGTTGGCAATCGCAGGAACTGCGTACGTGTTCGACACGGTCGCCCACGCACTCGTTGCCAACTACGACGACTACGCCTCGACCTTCCTGGTGATCGTCGCCCTGCCAGCGGTGATTGCTGAGGTCGGATTCACGGTGTGGCTCTTGGCAAGAGGCGGCAAACCGCAGGCCGCCTCGGCCTAGCCCCAACACAAGAGTCTGACGTGCCGTCGACCCGGCGCAAGGTTGCGCCCGTCTCAGATCAAGGAGAGAATCAGATGGAAAACCCAAGCAAAGAACAGGACCAGATACCGATGCAGAACACGATGCACGCGATCATCCAAAGCGAATACGGCCTGCCCGACGTTCTCACGGTCCAGCAAGTACCGGTGCCAGAAGTGAGCGACGACGCTGTACTGGTTCAAGTACACGCGTCATCAGTGAATGCAGCAGAGTGGCACATGATGACGGGTACCCCCTATTTGGTGCGTCCACAGGCAGGGTTCAGGAAGCCGAAGCAGCCAACGATCGGCTTTGACATTGTCGGAACTGTTGAGGCGGTGGGCAAGAACGTGACACGGTTCGAAGTCGGGGATCAGGTATTCGGCGAGGTCGGTACCGGTGGATCTGCAGAATACGCGGTCGCTGCCGAGGGTGCCCTC
>CBETWC010000100.1:0-6630 GCA_965539925.1 uncultured bacterium | reverse complement strand
GCGGTAAAGCGACACCTCCTTCAGGGAGGACAACCTGTCGCATGATCGTCTCGTAGAGACAAAGCCTCCGTTGCGTTTGAACGGCCCGAGCGGAGCGGGGCCTCGTGCGCTCAAGCGCCCACTTATGACGAAATCCCACTGCACCGCAAGGGATTTCGTCATAAGTGGGCGCTACTGGACTCGAACCAGTGACCCCCGCCTTGTAAGGGCGGTGCTCTAGCCAACTGAGCTAAGCGCCCGGGTCGGGCAATGGTAGGGGGCGATGTCCTTCAATCGAGCCGGATCGTCGAGCCTGCTTTTGTGGATCTCATCTGGCCCGCCCGCTGTACGAATTGGTTGCCCTCGACTGTCGTATTCGTGTTCGTGCAGCCGCCGGCTGCATGCGGCTGATAGTCGACCCGCATCGATCTCACCGAGCGAACTGCTCCACCAGCGGAAACCGCGGTCGCATTGGACCAGCGAGCTTCGAAGCGGGGGCCGTCACAGGGACCGTATGACTCGACGTACATCACGGGACCACGCATGTGCGGACTCTCGCTGATGAGCTCTCTGATCTCGTCACGCTCACCGGTGCGCAGATTCGTTATCGCCCCCATCCACGGGAACAGGCCATCGGCACGCTCATCGCCGCGCTCAATCGTCAAGCGATACGGGACTCCCTTGTGCCAGGTGAAATCGCGCGTTGCGATCTCGTCGATGGCAGATGGGAGCATCGGAACATCAGACCCAAGGGCATCGCCCTTCGCTGTGTATCCATCCCAGTTGACTGCTCCCCGCTCAGGAAACTGCGGATGGTGCTGAAGACCGAGGTGGCAACTACCGCCTCCCGGTTTCAGAAGTGCACTCTGGAGGGCAAAGGACACCAACCGATCGATCTCGGGCCGTGTCACGACTTCGAGGGTGACCGACACCTCGACCAGTTTCTCGCCATATGGGAGGTCCCACCAGAGGAAGAACGACGACGCGCCGCTCACGCTCGGTGGAGTTCCAGCCACGCGCTCCCCCGCCCGTGGAGAGAAGATGCTTCTGACCCAATCCCGCATCCACCGACCTTAACCCCCGACACGCTGTCGGGGAGAGAGTTCTCTACGCTTCCGTCGATGGCAGTCGTCAAGAACCCCGTTCTTCGTGTTGTGCTCATGGCTCTCGGGTGGGTCTGGGTCGCTATTGCGTTCGTTGGTGTGGTGCTCCCCGGTCTCCCGACCACAGGACCGATTCTCCTGGCAGCCTTCCTCTTCTCCAAGTCGTCGGAACGGTTCGACGACTGGCTCGTGACCAACCGCTTCTTCGGCGGCATCGTGCGCGACTGGCGTGCCGGAAACGGATTCAGCATCAGAGCGAAGGCCATCGCCGTTGGCGCGATTGTCCTGTCGTTCGGGATCACCACGACGTGGTTCATCACTGCGCCGTACGCCAGATTCGCCATGTGGGCACTGGCCGCGGCGATCGCAACCTACGTGGTCACCCGTCCGACGAAGATTCCGGCCGTTGCGGCCGAGACTGCCAGGGTGAGCTAGACCCTTCCTCACCCGTTGAGGTTCTCCTCGCCGATCGTCGGCAGGTCGGTTGGCATGAGCGGGTTCGGGCGATGGTCGTGGTAATGACGTAGGACTCCGGCATCACACACCGAGCACAGATGGACGGGACGGGTGCCGACAATGGAGAGCTGTGTGCCTCGTGACTTCTCGACGATCGCGAGAGGAACGGCCTGAAGATCGCTCCCGCCACACGATCGGCACGTCTTCGCCAGCGGACGGTCCCACGCTCCCCCACATGATTCACACCGCATCCTGATGGCGCTGTCGGCGCGCGAACCCACGAGATGTTCGGATTCGCCACATGATGGGCAACTGATGTCGAGCGACATCGCACTCCTCTCGGGGCATCGACGATACAGCCCTGCGGCGCGGTCTATACGCGGACGCGTGCCTCGACCATGATGCAGGCATCGATGAGGGCAGGGATTCCCAGCTCGGCCACCCGCTCACGGACTGCGGCATCTGCGGCTCCCGGCTGGATCCAGACGGCAACATCTTCAACCAAGACCGCATCCTCAAGAACTCGCATGGTGCGCGGTGGAGGCACGACAATGTTGATGATGTCCGGCGACTCAGGCAGGTCCGCAACGGACTTGAACGATTGGTCGCCGTCCACCGTTGATCTTGAGGGGTTCACCGCCACGACCCGATACCCCTTTGCTTTGAGATCTCGATAGATCGTCCCTCCGAACTTGCCCGGCCTGTCGGTCGCCCCAACCACAGCAATGAGCGGGTCGGGGAGTTCGAGACGTATTGATACTGGATCATTCATCACACGTACAACCTCACGTTGGGATGGCTATTCCTTGGCGCCTTCGTCGCCTGGCGTCGAGAACACCGCGCTGAACGTTGCGAACAGGACACCCAGGTCCAGCTTGGTCGAGCACGTCTCCACATACTGCTCATCCCACTCGGTCCGCTCTGACATCGCAATCGAGTCACGACCGTGCACCTGCGCCAGGCCGGTGATCCCTGGCTTGACGGAGAATCGCGGATGGTCGAGTCCGATGAGTTCAGCTTCTTCGACCACCAGCGGGCGCGGCCCCACAAGAGACATCGACCCCTTCAGGACGTTGACAAAATTGGGGAGCTCATCTATCGACCACTTCCTCAGCTTCGCACCGACACCCGTGATACGTGGATCGTCATCGATTCTGATCGTGTACTCGCTGTCATCTGCGTTCGCTTTGCGGAGCTCGACGAGGTGTTGTTTGAAGACCGCCTCGTCCTGATCGAGGATCATCGTGCGGAGTTTGACCATCCAGAACAACTCACCGCTCCTCCCCACACGCCTCTGTCTGAAGAATGCAGGACCAGTGGAGTCGCGCTTCACCGCGATTGCTGCAATCAGGATCACAGGAAAGAGCATCACGAGGGCAACCATCGCTCCACCGATGTCGAGCGACCGCTTCACAACGAGGTAGCCGTGCGAGATCTCGGATTCGTCTGCATCTGGTACCAGTGCGGCTGCAACCAGTGCGGCGAGCGCCGCAACCTCACCGACGGTGAACGCAACGACCACATGGATGATCGGGTCATCGAATGGCAGAGCGATCACCACGACAGCAGCGACCAGGGCAGCGAACCAAGCGATCGCCAACCTCATGGACTGGCCCTTGGCGACGAGGATCTGACCGATGAACAGTCCACCGGCCGCAAGCACGACCCCTGTCCCCGCAATGGCGGCAACGGACGGGGTTGGTGCGAATCCCGAGCCGAAAGCAACGCCGACGAGCAGCGGTCCGAGCACAGCTCCGAGAAGACCCCCAACGCCGGCAAGAAGAACGGACGCAACGGCGATACCCCGTGCCCAGGAACGCAACTCACGACGCTCGTCTCGGGCAGCCATCTCGGTGAAGGAGGGCAGGATCCGTGCGACCAGGTTGTAGCCCAGGGTCAATGGCGCCCGTGCGATCAGCAGGGTGGCATAGGTGATGGAGAATTCAGCTTTGGAAGCGCCCAGCCGTGAGGCGACGAGCGGACCAGCCAGCAGGAGTGCTTGTGACGCGGCGGCTGCAAGCACCAATCCGGTAAGCAGCCCCTTCTCTTCGGACTCGCGGGCTTCTGCCCCAACCCGCGGCTCGATGCTTGAGCGTCTCCATGGCCGCCACAGGATGATCACGAGCGGACCGAGAACGTGGGCCCAGGCGAACCCCGTGACGGTGGGCGCCAGGACAGCAACGCCGATGGCAATCACCATTCGGAACACCGAGGCTCCTCCGGACGCGTAGCCATACGATCGGAAATGCCGATTCCCGGCGAGATACCCACGACCCACAGCGAAGAAGAAGTGCACGAAAACGGTTGCAAGAACGAACAGAACGAACGATCTGCGCGATGAGAACGCTTCGAAATACTCGTCGCCGGACACCGCTACAACCAATCCCGCCGCAGCAGCGGTTGAAATGGCAAGTGCCACGGCGCGCAGGGGCACGACCCACCCTCGAGCGCCAAGCGTCAGACGCCTGATGACGAACTGCTCGATCGGCATGAGCACGATAACGAACGAAAGGAAGTGCGCCGTGAGAAGGATGCCAATGGCAGCAAAATCATCGACGCCGAGCGATCGTCCAACCAGGAACTGATAGGCGTACCCGCCAAGACCGGCGATGAGGCTGCCGATGACGATGTCGAGAGTGCCATCGCTTCGCATGTAGGCGTAACGAGCGGCACGACCCTGGGGCTGGCCCTCGTTCTGTTCGTCCTGCGGCTCTTCCATGTTCCCTCGCCTCGGCGCGAGGGAGGTTACAGGCGCTTCGTGTCAGGACCCGGGTTCTCAGCCCCGTATTGAGGCCAGTACCTGAACCCGTCATCTACCATCTCGGACGATGGCCTCCTCCACCACTTCCTCGAACAACACCAATCCGTTCCTCGCGGCGTTCGCGGCTGCGATCGTGCCCGGAGTTGGCCAGTTCATCGCTGGCGATTCCCGCAAGGGAAGAAGGCTCGTTGTTGTCGATGTCGTGATCCTCGCGATCCTGCTTTTCTTCTTCAGGGACAAGGTCTCGTTCCTGACGATGTGGATCAAACCGTCCTCGCTCGCGCTGATGATGGTGGGCAACATCCTGCTCCTCGGATACCGCGTGTGGGCCGCTGACGACGCATATCGAACCGCCACGGCAAAGCAGGGTGAAGAGCGCGGGGCATCCACCGGAGCCATCCTCATCGGCACGGTCGCCCTTGCGACAATCCTCCTGATTCCCCATGCCGTGTTCGGCTACTACGACGTTGTGCAGTACGACCTCATCACCTCCGTCTTCGGCGGCAACACGTCTGCCGCGCCGGACACCACGACGACCACCCAACCCTCTCCGCCTTCCACGGACGCCTCGGGCAACACCGTTGCAACAACTCCACCCGAGACCACCACCACAGAGGCTCCACAGGACGCCTTGGGTGTCGACCGTCTCAACATCCTCCTCATAGGGGGCGACTTCGGAGAAGGTAGAACGGGCATCCGTACGGACACGATGATCACCGTTTCGATCGACCCCGTCACCGGTGAGACCGCGATGTTCTCCGTCCCACGCAACTGGACCTACGCCCCCCTGCCGGAGGGCATGGGTGTGTGGGATTGCGACTGCTACCCAGAACTCATCAATGAACTGTGGATCATGGGCGAACAGTATCCACAGGCATTCCCCGGTCCTGGTACACCATCTGAGAACGCAGTCAAGGGTGCCATTGGGGAGTTCCTTGGGATCGACATTGACTACTACGCCATGGTCAACCTGGATGGATTCGTCGACATCGTCGATGCACTCGGAGGCGTGAACATCTACGTCCCCACCGAGGTCATCGACGAGAACTATCCGCACGAGGATGGAACGGTCGAACGGATCGAGATCAACGAGGGCTGGCAGCAGCTCGACGGCCACCTTGCACTGGCGTACTCGCGCTCGCGCCACCAGGACTCTGATTACTTCCGCATGGACCGCCAGCGCTGTGTCATTGAAGCGATGATCGACGACGCAGATCCCGCTTCGCTCATCCTGAATTTCGGCAAGCTGGCCGACGTCATGAAGCGGACCATGGTTACTGATATCCCCATCGATGCGCTCCCCCAGCTGATCGAACTTCTCCCATCGGTTGACCTCGACAGCGTCGTCTCGGTGCGATTCATCCCACCCGAGTATCACCTCAAGTACAGAGACGACGGCAAGCCGGGTCGTGTGGCCAATATCGACCTCGTGCACGAGCATGTGCAACTCGTCATCAATGATCCAGAGCGCGCCGTCAGGGAACTCGGACTCGAGCAGCTTGAGAACGTGTGCGGAGTTCCGAGCGCCTAACGCCCGGATCGGACTCGGCGGCTCAGTCGGTGAGGTCGACCATCACCAGCCGGTCGGTTCGGTGATATGCGCGACCTTCGACGCGACGGTCAACAACCCACTCCCTCACAACGTCCGGATGTGACACCACGATGACCTCATCGATCGCCTCGTCTGGTGCCTCGCCGATGTGTGCAGACGTACCACGGACGGTGTACTTCGAGATGGTCTCCTCGATATGATGAGTGATCGTGACATCGTCCACGGACACCTCGATGTCACTCGGTCCGCCTCGATGACCCTCCACCGTTTCCGGTCCGCCGTGCTTGGTCCATGTCTGGGAACGCGAGGGGGAAGTCGGTTCATCGAGCGAGCCCTGATTGATCTTCTTCCCTGAATGTGGCATGTATTCCCGCCTATCGCCTTCCTGGTACCAACCTAACCCAGACACGCCCACCAAGGAAGTGCCAATTCCCTCCAACCACTAGTGTCTAGTCCATGAAACTCCTCATTCGCGCGGCGATCAATGCTGCAATTATCTTCTTCACATTCAACTTCATCGATGGAATCGACTTCAGCGGTGACTGGTTCGCCATGCTGCTCATCGTCGCTCTCCTGGCCTTCGCAAACGCGTTCGTCAGGCCCGTTCTGAAGCTGCTCGCGCTCCCGATCCGGATCGTCACCCTCGGCGTTGCCACACTCGTGATCAACGTCATAGTCGTCGTCGGAGTCATCTGGATTGCCGAGGAACTCGATCTCGGAGTCTCGACCACGGGATGGTGGCCAGTGATCTTCGCCGCCCTCATAATCACCGTCCTGAC
>CBETWC010000099.1:0-6631 GCA_965539925.1 uncultured bacterium | reverse complement strand
CATCAGGTTCTGGATCATGTCAGGGATGACGGTCGCCATGGGCGTTGGCCTGTTCTACGCCGACTGGGTTTCGGGGCCCGGGTCGTTGACGCCGTGAGAACACTGATCCTCGGAACGAACCTGCGGGGGTTGGCAGATGCTGCGAGGATCAGCCTCGGAGAAGGTGCGGAGGTTGTCGTGTATGACACAGAGATGCAGGACCCTCCGGCTGATCTTGTTGACCGCGTATCGGTGCTTCCGATCGAGTGGAACGCCGACTTTCTGGATGACGTCGATCGTGTCATAACGTCCCCGTGGTTCTCCCAAACGCGACCTCCGATCAGTGATGCACTGAGTCGCGACATCGAGGTCATCACCGAAGCCGGCTTCGGACTCGAGCACACCGAAGTCCCTTTCGTGGCAGTGACAGGCACGAACGGGAAGACAACGGTCACAGAGGTGGTCACCGAAATGCTCCTCGCGTCAGGTGTGGGGGCGCTCAGCGCAGGGAATCTTGGCGATCCGGTCTCCGGCATCACCGATACCGATGCCGAGATCCTCGTGCTTGAGTTGTCCTCGTACCAGTTGCGATTCCTCGGTGATGCCGTCCCCGAGGCTGCCGCGCTACTGAACATTGCTCCGGATCACCTCGACTGGCACGGTACGTTCGATGAGTACGCAGCGGCAAAGGCGCGCATTTCCAACGGCATGACAGGTGGTGCCATCCTTGCCTACAACGTCCACGACGAAACCGTTGTCGATGCAGTGGCAGATGCACAGTGCACCCTGGTGCCGTGCTCCGGCATCGATCTGCCGCAGGGAGGCAACGGTGTAGCCGACGGGCAGATCGTCATCAACGGGCACAGGTTCGCCGTCGCCACGGAGGATCCATCGTTCCTGTTCGATCTCGTGGCGGCTGGAACTGTTGCGATGGCCGTCGGTGCATCGGTTGAAGGCGTCGCTGCGGCGCTCGCTTCTTTCGCTCCGGGAGCCCACCGCCGTCAGATCGTCGATACCGATGACGGAATCGTTTGGATCGATGACTCAAAGGCGACGAACCCGCACGCCACCTCGGCCGCGGTGGCAGCGTATGCCCCGGTGGTCCTGCTCGCGGGTGGCCAAAACAAGGGACTTGACCTCTCTCCCATAGGGAGCCTCGACGGTGTCACAAATCTCATAGCGTTCGGGGAAGCCGGCCCTGCCATCGGCAGGGACAGCGCGGTTGAAGTCACGGTTGTTGCTTCACTCGAGGACGCTGTGACAAGAGCACGCACAGTGGCAGGGGAGGGCGACACCGTGCTCCTCAGTCCCGGATGTGCCAGCTTCGACGAATTCGCCTCGTACGCTGAACGCGGCGACGAATTCCAGCGCCTGGTGAAACGGATGGAGGGGACCGCCGCATGACACAAGTCGCAGACACTCCAAAGACGGCATCCGCCATGCGTCGGCATCCGCGGACGCTGGCGAAGATCCGGTCGGCCGGGTCGAGGCGCTCGGTCTTCCTGCTCGTCGCCGTTGCCATGTTGCTCACCATCGGCCTCGGAGCGATGCTCAGTGCTTCTTCCGTCGTCTCGATTCGAGACAATGCGGACCAATTCGAGCTGTTCACGAAACAGATCTTGTGGGTCGGGATCGGTCTTGCAGCGATGGTTCTCACCTCATCCATCCCCTATCACACGTGGCAGAAATTCGCCCTTCCCATATACACGGCAGTCGTGGTCGGCTTGGTCGTGACGCTCATGATCGGATCGAATAGGGGAGGGGCCACGCGATGGATCGTGGTTGGTCCGATCACGATCCAGGTTGCCGAGTTTGCGAAATTCGCAGCACTCAGCCTCCTCGCCGCGGTGCTGACGAAGAAGAACGAGTTGGTATCCGATATCAGACATGTCTTCGTCCCCGTCGCTGCGATTCTGGGAACGGTCAGCCTGCTCCTGCTTGCACAGCCCGACTACGGGAGCATCCTGCTCGTTGTCGTACCAGCGTTCGTGATGCTCGCTGCATCGACGGTGCCCCTACGGTTTGTGCTGTCCATGGCAGGTCTCGGAGCGCTCGTGATGACCGCGGCGGCGATGTCGGCTGACTACCGCAAAGCGAGGATTATCGGATTCACCGACCCGTTCGCGAATGCACAAGGTGCCGGTCTCCAGGCCGTGCAGTCAATGGTCGCGCTTGGCACCGGTGGCATGTTCGGCGTCGGACTGGGTCAGAGCCGGGCACGATGGATGTGGCTGCCGAACGCCCACACGGACTTCATCTTCGCCATCATCGGAGAGGAGACCGGGTTCGCCGGAGCAGTCATCGTCATCACGTTGTTCGCGCTCATTGCGGTCGTGGGAGTGTCGATTGCCTACCGGGCACCAGACATGTACGGCAGGCTTCTGGCGATCGGCATCGTTGCCTGGCTCACGGTGCAGGCACTTATCAACATCGGGGGAGTTGTCGCGGTACTTCCGATCACAGGAGTCCCGCTGCCCTTCATCTCCTCGGGTGGCAACGCGATGCTCGCCAGCCTCGCTGCGATCGGCGTCCTCCTGAACATCTCGCGTGCCTCGGACCGCGTCCGAACCTCGGCGGACTGATCGTGAAAGTCGGGATCGCAGCTGCCGGCTCCGGAGGTCACGTCTTCCCAGCTCTCGCTGTCGCCGACTCCCTCGTTCGTGGCGGATTGGCGAACGAGGATGTCATCTTCTTCGGTGGTGACCGAATGGAGGCCGAAACCGTACCCGCGGCCGGCTACCCGTTCATCCAGGTGGATGTCCACGGCATACGGCGGTCTCTGTCGTTGGACAATCTGACGCTTCCGCTGAAGATCCGGAAGGCAACAAAGGCCATTGCCGAATGCATCGAGTCTGAGGGCATCGGAGTGATGATCGTGTTCGGTGGCTATGTCTCCGGACCAGCCGGGCTGGCTGCCCGCCGGATGAAGATCCCTCTTGTCATCCACGAGGCGAACGCCGTCCCCGGCGTGGCAAACAGATTGCTCGCCCCGATCGCAGAGACCGTGTACGTCGCGTTCGAGCCGGCGACAGAGAAGCTCAAGAAGGCGACAATCGTCGGGAACCCATTGCGGGCATCCTTCGACTCCTTCGATCGTGCGGCGCTCATGCCGGATGCCAGAGATCACTACGGAATCGATCCCGATGCAACGGTGCTGGGTGTCTTCGGCGGGAGTCTCGGTGCGGCGGCATTGAACGAGATCGCCAGCGAGATGGCTGCCGACACGAACCGCAGTTTCCACATCCTGCATGTGACCGGCAGCCCCCACATCGATCAGATCTCCTCTGCCGCCGCGCAATACGAGGACTGGACGGTCCTTGGTTTCGAGGATGACATGGAACGTCTCTACGCGGCATGCGACGTGGTGATCTCACGTTCGGGAGCGATGACCGTTTCGGAACTGCACGCGACCGCGACACCATCGATCCTGGTCCCCCTCCCAGCGGGCAAGGGCTACCAGGCCAGGAACGCTGACGATTTGGTGAAGGCTGGATGCGGCATCGTGATCGACCAGGAGGATAAGGACAAGATCATCTCCACGGCAGTAGATCTGTTGTCGGACGAAGTGAGGCGAAAGACGATGTCAGACACGGCCGTCGCCTCCGCACACCGCGGAGTCGCCCGGACAATTGCCAATCACGTGTTGGAGGTAGCCGGGGATGAGTAACCAAATGATTCCAAAGCGGGTACACATGATCGGCGCCGGCGGTGCCGGCATGTCCGGACTTGCGAAGTTGCTGAGTCAGATGGGGCACACCGTATCCGGCTCCGATGTCAAACCGGGTCGGATGCTCAGCGCGCTTGCAGATGTGGGCGTCAGGACCTGGGTGGGGCACCAGCCCGAGTCGATGGCCGACGCTGAACTGATCGTCGCGTCTTCTGCGGTCCCCACCACCGATCCTGAGATCAGAGCGGCTACCGCGGCAGGTATCCCTGTCTGGGAGCGACCCGCCCTGCTTGCAGCTCTCACCGGAACCATGCGGACAGGCGGATTCGCTGGCACGCATGGCAAGACAACTTCGACCGCCCTGGCTGTGACGGCGTTCCGCGGCTTGGGCCTCGATCCGAGCTTCCTCGTGGGCGGTGAGATGATCGGCCTCAACACCGGGGCGCATCTGGGCACCGACGATCTGTTCATACTCGAGGCAGACGAGGCCTTTGGCACCTTTCGACATCTCGATCTCGACGGCTTGCTCGTCACGAACATCGAGGCAGACCATCTTGACTACTACGGGACGGTTTCTGCACTCGAAGATGCGTTCGCCCAGGTTGCAGGTCGCATAGAAGGGCCCATCGTCGGCTGTTTCGACGACTCGGGTGTGCGAAGGCTCGATCAGAGAGTACCTCTCGTCTCCTATGGGTTCTCGTCCGAGGCGCAGTGGCGGATCACCGATCACAGACATGTGGAAGGTGGCCAGGAGTTTGCCCTCCAGGGGCCTGAGCAACACTTCGAAGTCTCCCTGCCGAAGCCGGGAGCACACCTTGCCTCGAACGCTGCAGGGGTTCTCGTGTTCATGGCGGAGCTCGGCTACGACGCCGAACGTGCCGCATCAGCACTCCGGAGATTCTCGGGAGTACGCCGTCGGTACGAAATTCGAGGGAGAGTCGCGGGAGTGACGATCGTGGACGACTACGCCCACCATCCGACAGAGGTCGCAGCCACAATCGGCGCGGCCACCCTCGGGACAGAAGGCAAGGTCATTGCGGTGTTCCAGCCCCACAGGTACACGCGCACAGCCGACCTTGGCCCTCAGTTCGGTGAACCTCTCTCCCTTGCCGACCACGCGATAGTCACGGACGTCTACGCGGCGGGGGAGAGGCCCATCATCGGCGTGTCCGGCAGGATCGTTGCTTCTGCTGCCGAGGCCGCAGGTGCATCGACCACGTATGTCCCGAACGTGACGGATGTTGCAGATGTAGTCGCCGATCTCGTCGAACCGGGGGACACGGTGCTGCTGCTTGGTGCGGGTGACATCACGTCGGCCGCTCAGTCGATTGCGCTGGCGATCCAGGCGATCTCATGATCGACCACACGTCGATCCGAACCGATGTCCTGCTCGGGCCGTTGACGACGTACAAGGTCGGAGGTCCTGCCAAGTGGTTCGCCGAACCCCAAGATCTCGAGGAGTTGCGGTCGATCCTCGAGTTGGTTCCGGTCGGTACCGAGATCGCTGTGCTCGGCAGGGGCAGCAATGTTCTCATCGCCGACAGCGGCATCGACGGACTCGTGCTGCGCCTCGGCGGAGCGTTCGCAGCGATCGAGCCAGTCGGCTCTGACCAGATCGTGGCGGGAGCAGGGGCCTCACTCCCGAAACTGGCGAGAACAGCCGCTGCGGCCGGAATGGCTGGTCTCGAGTTCTACGTCGGAATTCCTGGATCTGTCGGCGGCGCGGTGCGCATGAACGCCGGTGGACACGGATCTGACACAGCTTCCGTGCTCACCGAAGCCATCATTGTCGATCTCGGGACGGGGTCTCTCGTCAAACGTGATGTCGAGGCTCTGGGCCTGTCCTATCGCCACTCCAACCTGACGGATGCCGAGATCGTTGTACAAGCGACGTTCGCCACGCTGCCCGGTGATCCCGCCGAACTCGAGGGCCGCCTTCGTGAGATCACGAGATGGCGCAAGGAGCACCAACCGGGTGGCACCCTCAACGCGGGAAGCGTCTTCAAAAATCCGCAAGGAGACGCGGCAGGGGCGATCATCGACAGGTGCGGATTGAAGGGCTTTGCCGTTGGACCGGTCCGGGTCTCGGATGTACACGCGAACTTCCTGGTCGCTTCGAGCAATGCATCGGCCCTTGATATCCACACGTTCATCCTCGAGATCCAGTCAAGGGTTCTTGGAATGACATCTATCAAACTGGAACCCGAGATACGATTCCTTGGATCGTTCGCCTCGTCAGGAGACGAAACATGACTGTGATGGAACCGCGTGTCCAAGAGCGCCGGAAATCGGTCTCTGAGGATCGCGCGCGCTCGCGCCTCAAGTGGATCCTGGTCGTGATCGCACTGCTGGCTCTGATCCTCGGGTCACTGTGGCTGATCCGTTCGCCTCTCCTCTCCATCCGCGAGGTCGATGTGATCGGAGCCACGGAGTCGAACCCACGCGGTACGGTGAGGGCGCTCGACATGGACCTGGGGACGCCCACGATCGACGTCGACCGAGATGTGATAGCAGCTGCGATCCTTGAGGATCCGTGGGTCGGCAGCGCGACGGTCCAGATCATGTGGCCCGGTACGATCGTGATCGAGGTCTCGGAACGGAGGCCTATTGCACCTGTGCTCGCTGGGGGGCAGTGGGTACTTGTTGCCAGCGACGGTGGAGTGATCATGACCATCGACAACCCGATTGCAGGAGAGGCCCTGGTCGCGATCGATCAAGGCGCGCTCGTGCCGGGGGATGTGATCACGGACGCTGCAGTCGTAGGGGCACTGGAATTCATCGATCATCTCTCTGCTGAGAGACGCGCCGGGACACGGGTCCGCCTCGAGGGGGACGGCCTATCTGCAGATGTGGCTGGCCACACGATCAGGCTTGGTCGACCGGTCGACATGGCACAGAAAGCCGCGGTTCTCGACGCGCTCTTGGACTCCGGTGTGGCCGATGGTGCCACCATCGACCTGATCGCGCCGCTCAGGCCCGCGGTGG
>CBETWC010000098.1:0-6647 GCA_965539925.1 uncultured bacterium | reverse complement strand
ACGCGCCGCGTTCAGATGCAGGTTTCTTCCTCTCTCCCGTTGTGGTGTCGTGCCGCGAACACATGCGACACATTGTCCTCCCTTCAGGGAGGACGTTCAGAGGTTGAGTTGTTCTCTCAGGGACGCTCCGGCGGTTGCGTCGGTTGAGGCGATGAAGAAGATTTGTTCGTCGATGCGGTCGATGAAGACGTAAGTTGTTCCGCCGCTGAAGAGCAAGCCGCCGCCGGACTCCTCTGCAGCCCCGGCATGCATCGTGTCGCGGATGTGGGCGATCAGCCCGAGGGTGAGATCCTCAGCATCTTCGATCGTCTCGCCTTCGTACACCCATGCGATTGCCGTGTCGCTGTCGTGTAGGAATGCCCGGTAGGTGTCGTTGCCCCAGCCGGCAGCAGCTTGGGTCAACGCGCCCGGACGGAGCGAATCCATGAGCAGCAGTTGGATTCCCCACTCCCCGAAGCTCGCCTCGTCGAACAGTTCCCATCCGGGCAGTTCCACAGTGAGCGCGGCGAGGTCGGACGGCTGCTCGGATCGCAGGTACTTCTCGGGATGGAGGATCTGCTCCGTGCTCACGGGCAGGTCGAGATAGACGCCGTCGACACCCTTGAGACCGCTCTCACCCACGATGAATCCGGTGAAGATGAGTCCCTGCTCGTAGGGAAATGTCAGATCCTTCTGGATCCAGGCCGGAGCGGAGTTGAAGATCGACGTGTCAATGGTCAGCGACTCGAGTACCGCTTGTGCGGCGGAAGCCGGGTCCATGGCTTCGAGGTAGAGGAACTGCTGGTAGGTGGCATCACCCTCGACGATCCCGAGCACAGCGGAGGCATCGTCGCCCGTACCGTTGTCCACGAGATCCTCGTAGACGTCGTTGAAGCCGAAGTGCTGGTGTGTGAGCGCGTGCACGAGTTCGTGCGCGATCGTGATCTCCTGGAGCGGGGTGATCCCATCGGTCGAAACAGGGACCACGAGCTCGGCCTCATCCGGGTCGAAGAAGCCGGCCACTTGCTCTGTGTAGAGATCGACGAGAAGCTGGAAGAGGTCCGTGGAGCCATCGAGCATGCCGAGCAATTCGAAGACCGCTTGGCTCCCTGCTATCTCATCCGGGTCAAGGTCTTCCTCCATCACCGAGCGAACCCGAGCCGTGAAATCAGGCAAATCGAGGATCGTGACGGTTGGGACCTCGAGGAATGGCAGTCCCCGGCTCTCCTCGACATCGAGCATTATCACTCCGATGTCGGCCCGCATTGCTGAGGCGATCTCCGGCGAGATCGAAGGTGAGGTCTCCCCTGGGATGACATCAGGATCGATTGACGTGATCGGTGCGTCTGTGGTGGTTGTTGCCTCCGTCGACGATGTCGTGACCGGGGGTGCAGCAGTCGTCGTGGCACCGCCTGAGGAGTCGCAGGCGGCGGCGGTCAGAGCGAGGACAAGGACAGGGACGGCAAGCGATCTGACCCTGCGACTGTGAGGTGACTTCAGCACGTCCGGGAGAGTAACCCCACGCCCAAACAAGCGAGGTGTTCTGAACACGAACCGGAGCGCGGATCGATCTCCTGAACGATCGATCCAAGGCTGGCGATGCTTCCGGGGATCACTTGGGCCATGGGCGGACTCTGTCCCGAAGCGGCTCCGCGCCGATCGGCCGACGCTCCCTCCAGATGCCAGAAAACGCCGAAGATCCGCCCTAATGGACAACAAACGGGATAATGTCTGTTCCAGACGGAGCCGCTGGGCGCCCGTGCACGCAATAAGAAGGAGTCTGGCGTGAACAAGACCGAAATGGCGAAGAAGCTTGCCAAGAAGACCGATATCTCACAGGCGAAGGCTGCAGAGGTAATCGATGTGATCTTCAGCACGGAATCGGGCCACGGCATCATCGCCGTCGAGCTTGATGCTGGCCGTGATGTTGCTATTGCTGGCTTCGGCAAATTCGAGACCCGCCACCGCAAGGCCCGCGCTGGTCGCAACCCCGCCACGGGCGAAGCCATCCAGATCGCTGCCGCGATTGTTCCGGCGTTCAAGGCCGCAAAGGGCCTCAAGGACCGGGTCCGCGTCTGAGATCACGTTCTCATCTCGAGGCAACTCGAGCGGATAACACGCAGAAGAGCCACCCACGGGTGGCTCTTCTGTCGCGTCCGAGCACGTCTACCTGCTACCTTGGCACACCGATCCCGAGCAGGAAGCAACAGTCATGACTGTGCGTAACGACAAGCGGACCATCTTCGGTTGGGCGATGTACGACTGGGCCAACTCGGCCTACATCACCATCTTCGGTGCAGTGATCGGCGCCTTCTTCACCGGCACGATCATGATCGGTGACACGTATTGGGGTATGTCGGGCGAGGCGCTCTTCTCGATCCTCATCGGTATTGGCTCGATCATCCTCATGCTGGTGATGCCGGTACTCGGCGCGGTTGCCGACTACACCGACGCGAAGAAGCGCTTCATGCGAATATTCGCCTTCGTCGGAGCGACGTTCTCCCTCATCATTGCGTTCGTGCCCGACGGACAGGTACCTCTGTTCCTGCTCGTTGTGATCATCAGCCAGTTCGGGTTCGTTGCCGCGAACGTCTTCTATGACGGCTTCCTACCCGAGATCGCGTCCGACGACACCATCGATCAGGTTTCGTCAAAGGGCTTCGCCCTCGGATATCTCGGCGGTGGCCTCTATCTCCTCTTCGCCCTCATTCTCATCATGTTCTCAAGCGACGATCCCGACGCATTCCTCAATGAGACATTCGCAGCACGCATAGCCATCTTCGGCTCGGGGTTGTGGTGGATAGCGTTCTCTTTCTTCTCTCTTGCACGACTTCCCGATGACAACGCCGAGCGCCGGACACGGAGCCTGGGCGAGTACGCGTCCATCGGCTTTGACCGGACGATCGCTACGACAAAGAAGCTCCGCCAGTTCCCGCACCTGCTGACCTTCGTCATCGCGTTCATCCTTTACAACTCCGGCATCGGAACGGTGATCGCGGTATCTGGCGTCTACGCCGAGGACACGCTCTCCCTCGAGTTGGAGACGATCGCCCTCGCGTTCCTGATCGTGCAGTTCATTGCTTTCTTCGGAGCCACGATGTTCGGCATGCTCGCCAACAGCATCGGTCCGAAGAAGTCGGTGATGGTGACGCTCGTCGTGTGGGTCGGGGTTGCGATCATGGCCTACTTCCTGCCTGAAGGGGGTTCCGCAGGATTCCTGGCACTGGCTGCGGTCATCGGGTTCGTCCTTGGAGGAGTCCAGGCGCTTTCGAGGAGCCTCTACGCCACGATGATTCCTGAAGAGGCCTCCGCCGAGTTCTTCGGCTTCTACTCGGTCTTCTCGAAGCTCTCGGGCATCGGACCACTCATATTCGGCCTCGTGAGTGCAGCCACCAGCTCCGGCAGGCTGGCCATCCTGTCGATCGCCCTCTTCTTCGTGCTCGGTCTCGTGCTGCTCTCCCGCGTCGATGTGGACGAGGCGAGATCCTCGAGGGATCAGTGGGATTTTGAGTCAGCCTCCGGCTGAGGCGTCAGGCGTTAGGCGTTAGGCGTTAGGCGTCTGTGAAGAATCAGGAGAAGGATCCATTGCGGGTAAGTGACATTGAGATCGAAGATCCGGGGGGAGATCCGGTTGTGTTGGGGGATGTGATCGGGGTGCCGACGGTGGTGATACTCGTCAGGTACTTCGGGTGACCGCCTTGTCTCAAGATGCTGGCGCAGTTGGCGGCGGTTCATGAATCGATCGAGGCCGGAGGGGGCGCTGTCATCGGTATTGCGCCCGCAGCATCGTTCCAGGCTGAACACCTGATGGAGGAATCGATCCCGTTCGATATCTTCATCGACAAGGACCAACTCGTGAGCCAGCGGATCGGCGTCGGCAAGCAGTCGCTGATGCAGTTCCTCTTCAACGTCCCTGCGTGGTGGCGCTACGTCAAGGCCTTCCTCACTGGCAACGTGCAGCGCAAGATCACAGGCCACTACTCGAATCTTCCCGGCGTGTGCATCGTTGACGGCACCGGCGAGGTCACCTACGCCTATCGGGGCACGGGTCTCGGCGACTATCCGCCCCTGACGACCATCCTTGCCGAACTCGAGGCTCAACTCGGCAGGAATATCAGTCCTGAAACATAGGGGTACATACCTATCGACTTGACCGGCTCGCAGAGGGACAATGGAGACATGAGCACAGATACACGCAGCAACACAGCCCTCATCGTGATCGGCGTGGTTGTGGCGGTACTCGTGGTGGTCGCGGTCGTCTTCGCTGTCCAGCCACCGCCGACATTCGAGCCAGGTACTCCCGAGGCGACGGCACAGGGATACTTCCAGGCCATCAACGACGGAGACGAGGATCTCGCGGAGACCTTCATGACTGATGATCTCGTGAAGGACTGCGACGGCCACTACTGGTACTACGAGACGGACACGAACAATCGGGTTGTCATCACGGACACGGCTATCGACGGCGATACGGCGAAACTCGACGTCCAGATCACGGTGTCATACGGTGATGGACCGTTCGGTGGCGGGTCGTACACAGAGGATGAAACAGTCACGATGGAGCGCCAGGGAGATACCTGGCTGATCTCGGAACCGGCTTGGCCGATGGATCGCTACGCCTGCGGCGAAAGGGGCTGACAATGGGTGGCTTGTTGATCGGAATCTTGGCATCGCTGATCCAGCTGGGAATCATGGTTGGGATCGTGGTGCTGATCGTTCGGGTGGTGTCGGCAAAGGGCAAGGACAAGGACAAAACGACGACCGAGGGCGCTGGCATCATGGTTCGCCGCCTCTTCGTGTACGCCATCATGCTGTCCATGCTGATCCTCGTCGGGATCGGCATTGCCGGTCTCATCGACGCCGCACTCCCCCAATCGGGAGAGGTCGTTGACAGCAGTGTGGCCGCTGCTCGTTCGATCGCGTTTGTCATCGTTGGCCTTCCCGTATACCTCGGACTCGCCCTCTACACATCGAAGCGGCTCAAGGCCGACCCAAGTGAGCAGCGATCGCTCGGATGGGCGTTCTACCTGACCCTTGCCCTGATCGGTTCGCTCGTGACAACGATGGCACTGGTCGGTGGCATCCTGTCGACGCTCGTGAGCGGTGATGGTGTCGAACGGACGATGCTGATCCATGCGGTGATCTGGGCCGGTGTCTGGATCGTCCATTGGATCGTCTCCCAACGTTGGGAGTCCAATCGGAGCACGCAGCTTCATCTCTTGCTTGGCTCGGCAACCGGACTCATCTGGGCGTTCTCAGGAGCGATCGCGACGCTGGTTGCCGTTTTCGCCACTGTCTACGACGGACTGTTCCTCGAGTCGATCTCAGGGTCAGGAATCGACGAGCTACTTCGTCCTGCAACAATCCTCGTTGTCGGTCTCCCCGTGTGGTGGTGGTATTGGCTCCGCCACGCCCGCACGACATCAAGGTCCGGTCTGTGGCACGCCTACGTGCTGCTGCTCGGAGTCATGGGTGGCGCCGTCACTGCGATCGTCGGCGCTGGCATCATGCTGTTCACGGTGCTCCAGTGGTTCATTGGGGATTCCGGTGGATCTGCTGCCTCCCACTTCAGTGACATCCCCGGTGCCGTCGCCGCGGTTACCGTTGGCCTCGCGGTGTGGGCATACCACGGCCGCGTCCTGGGGCGTCGCGAGGATCGCGACCGGACCGAAATCGACCGCCTCTATGACTACCTCCTCGCCGCTGCTGGTCTGATCGTTGCTGCAGGCGGCCTCACAACGCTGCTCGTGAGCATCCTGAAGTGGATCTTCGGCGGACCCGCGATCACCGATTCCGGCGGAGACGTGCTCACGACGGCCATCACCCTGCTGGCGGTGGGCACGCCGCTGTGGTGGTACTACTGGCGTACGATCCAGGGATACCGCGCCGCCGATGCGGCGAACGAGATAGGGTCGATCACACGACGTATCTACATCATCGGGTTGTTCGGAATCGCCGCCATTGTTGCTGTTGTGAGCCTCATTGTCTTCGTTTTTGTCCTCTTCGAGGACATCCTCGAAGGCATGTTCGGCAGCGGCACGCTCGACAGTTCTGCAGTGGCAATTGCGCTGCTCGTGACAACCGGGGCTCTGGCGTGGTACCACTTCGCCGTGTTCCGCGAGGACCGCGCCGACGAGGTGCCTGAATCTGAGGAGTCGGTGGAAGAACCGCCTGAACCAGACGAAGGCATCGTATTGCGTGGCTCCTTGGAGGACGAGATCCGGGCCCTGTATGCAGACGGAACCGAGCAAGTCCTCGTCACAGCGACCGAAAGCGGCTTCAGGATCGAACCCAATCTGAAGTGAAGCACCTGTGGGGATTCCACGTGTTGCTGCTCTTCACACTTCTTCTCAGCAACTCTACAGTCGTTGAGTTAAAAACTCAACACCGGTAGAGTTGTGCCCGGTCGGGGTCACCGAACGGTGATCGCCAGACCTGACACCAAGAATCCTGGAAAGGGACCGCAATGACCGAATGGGCAAAGAGACTGAGGAAATGGCACCGCTGGGCGTCGATCCCGATGTTGATCCTCGTGCCGATCTCCGCTGCGCTGAAGTTCAGTGGGAACGGGAAAGTGATGGCGAACATCCCGGCGTGGGAACAGCTCCAGTCGCTTCTCATCCTCGTTCTGGCCATCTCGGGTGGCTACCTCTACCTCTTCCGTCTCG
>CBETWC010000097.1:0-6667 GCA_965539925.1 uncultured bacterium | reverse complement strand
TCGGTAACGGCTGGGGTCTCATCGGTCTGGGCGTATGCCTCAGAACTCGTGATCATCGATGCAGTGAATACACCGGCGACGAGCACCCCTGCTGCTGCAATCGAAGCGATGATCTTCTTCATTGTGTG
The DNA here is from genome assembly GCA_965539925.1 of uncultured bacterium. GTDB lineage: Bacteria > Actinomycetota > Acidimicrobiia > Spongiisociales > UBA5794 > B3-G11. Next base: position 6,539 of record CBETWC010000097.1, on the reverse strand, counting down.
CCTCCTTCGGCTGGACTTGTCCCACAAGGATGCCAAGGCACATTGTGAGGAATCTGAGCGTGGGCTAAAGATCCGGTGAGAAGAAGGGGAGGGCTTCAGCGTTCAGCGTTTGGCGTTTGGCGTTGAGCGTTGAGCGTTAGGCGTTCATCGGTATGGAGAAGCCGACTTCGGCGCCGCCTTCGGGGCGGTTCCGAGCGAAGACGTCTCCGTCGTGATCGTCGATGATCTGCTTGACAATCGACAGACCGAGGCCGGATCCTGGTTCGCTCCTTGCGGTATCGGAGCGGTAGAAACGCTCGAAGACATGAGGCAGGTCTCGCTTGTCGAATCCGGGGCCGGAGTCGCTCACAGTGACAGTCCCTTCCGACACTTCCACGAACATCGGAGTATCGGTTGGCGCGAACTTGTCGGCATTGCCCATGACGTTCGACACCGCTCGTTCGATCGCCTGCCGCTTCCCCACCACCACGGATCCGTCGGATTGCACCTCAACGGCGCGACCCCGACGCTTGTGGAATCGGGCAGCAACGAACCGGACAACATCGCCGAGATCAACAGAACTCGGCGATTCCTCCTCGTAGCGATCGGTCGCGAGATCGACGACCTCAACCACCAGCGACTCCAACTCCTCCACCTCGGCGTGGGCCGCAGCAAGCATCTCTGACCGCTCCTCAGGTTCGACCTCGTGTCGTTGGAGGATCTCAAGGTTCGTCCTGAGCGCGGTCAGCGGCGTTCGAAGTTCATGGCCCGCGTCTCGCACGAGACGGACCTGTTCCTGTTTCGAAGACTCAAGCTCATCGAGAAGGAGGTTGAACTCTCGTGCGAGCTCACCAACCTCGTCGTTCCCCTCAACGCGGACTCGCTCCGTGAACGACTGGGTCTTGGCGATATCGCCCACCGTCTCCGTGAGAGCTCCGATCGGTTTGACCGCTTGTCTCGCAACGACGAGCCCGAGCCCGCCTGCAAGCGCGATACCAAAGGCACCGCCCACAAGTAGCAATACCGCCAGGCGCCCCATTGCCTCATCTGCTTCGGTGAGCGGGCGGCCGATCTGGAGCACAACGCCACCATCGGTACGCACCGTGGTGACAATCCTGAGATGCACGCCGTCGACCCACTCGGATCTGAGCGTTGGCTCGTCAGGGTCAAGATCACTGCGCTCCGGCTCTGGCAGGACGAGATCCTCGGCTCCCGCGTTCACGACACGACCGTCGCGCAGGATCGCTTGGTAGTAGGTCGCATCGAAGTCTGCAACGCCCGGCGGGATGATGCGGTCGGTACCGGGATCAGGGCGCTCGACCCCAAGCACGAGGAACAGTGCGCCTGGCCGGACCCTGTTGACCACGTCGGCCCTGGCCAAGAGGCTCTCATCGATCTGTGAAGTCACCTGCCGTCGCGCACCGACGAAGGTTCCCAAGGAGATGAGCACCACAGCAACAGCGACAGCCGTCGCCGCAACAAGGGCGATACGCCGGCGGATCGTCATGTGTTGGATCGCAGTACGTAGCCGACACCGCGAACGGTCTGGATGATCCTTGGCTCCCCTCCAGCCTCCGTCTTGCGTCGCAAGTACCCGATGTACACATCGAGGGAGTTGGATGATGTCTCGAAGTCGAAGCCCCAGATCTCGTCGTAGATGCGGGCACGGTCCAACACGATTCCCGGAGCCAACGCGAGCAGGTGCAGGAGGTCGAATTCGGTCTTCGTGAGGCTCATCTCGCGACCCCCACGCGTTGCGGTCCGTGCACCGGGATCGATCACCAGGTCGCCCGTCTTCATCACATTCGACACATCGCCGACTGATCGTCGGAGCAGGGCACGAATCCGAGCGAGAAGCTCATCGAGTGAGAACGGTTTGGCCATGTAGTCATCAGCGCCGGCGTCCAAGCCTTCCACACGATCATCGATTGCCGTGCGGGCGGTGAGCATCAGGATCGGGACATCATCGCCACCAGCTCGGATCCTGCGGCATGTTTCGAGTCCATCGAGATGGGGCATCATCACATCGAGAACGATCAGGTCGTACTCGGCCTCGCGCAACATGGAGAGCGCAACTGCTCCGTCTCGTGCAGTCTCTGTCCCATAGCCCTCGAAGCCGAGGGCACGCTCGAGTGCCTCGCGCACGGCGGGGTCATCTTCGACAATCAGAATGCGGGAATCCCGGTCAATCATGGGCCTCAGCGTACGGGTCGATGATGAGAACAGGCTAAGAAGCTGGACATCCCGGGACCGGTAATGTTCGGTGATGACGAACGATCCAGTCAGAGTTCCCGAGGCGCCTCCCGAGCGGCGAGTCTTCACCAATCGCACCCTGAAGATGCGTTCGATCAAGGCGATCGGCTACGACATGGATTACACGCTCACGCACTACAAGGCCGAGGCGTTCGAGGATTTCGCGTTCTCACACGCCCTCAGCCTCCTTGCTGACCTTGGTTGGCCGGTCGACGAGTTCTCCTTCGATCCGGCATTCACAGCCCGAGGCCTGGTAATCGACAAAGAACTGGGGAATCTCGTGAAAGCGACCCGGTTCGGTTGGGTGATTCGTGCCATGCACGGGACCAGCTTCCTTGACTACCACGAGCGCCGGAGCGCCTATCAGGCACACATCGACCTGGCAGAGGACCGCTATGTCTTCCTCAATACCCTGTTCTCATTGTCCGAAGCGAGCCTCTTCGCACAGGGTGTTGAGCTCCTCGATGCCGGGAGGCTCCCGGGTGGGATCGGCTACCGCGAATTGTTCACCGAGGTCGAGAATGCGATCGATGGGGTGCACCGCGATGGACTGCTGAAGAGGGGCGTAATCGACGATCCTGAACGATTCATCGCCCTCGACGGAGACATCGTTGCGAGCCTCCTCGACCAGAAGAACGCAGGCAAACGCCTCATGCTCATCACGAACTCCGAATGGAGCTTCACCAGCGGGATCATGACCTACACGTTCGATCGGTTCCTCCCGAAGACAGAAACATGGCGCGACCTCTTCGACACGGTGATCGTGTCATCGGCGAAACCGGGCTTCTTCACGTCCTCGAACCCGCTGTACAAGGTCGTGGATGAAGATCGTGGCCTCCTCGAACCGCACTTCGGCTCGCTGGAGAGCGGCGGCATCTTCTACGGAGGCAACGCCAGGCTCGTGGAGAAGAACCTTGGATTGACCGGCGATGAGATCCTCTATGTCGGGGACCATCTCTATGGCGACGTCCACTACTCGAAGGCCCTGCTGCGATGGCGTACGGCCCTGATCCTCCAGGAACTCGAATCAGAGATACAAGCCACCTCCGACTTCCTGCCAACACAACAGCGTCTGGGCAGACTCATGGACGACAAGGAGCGTCTCGAAGCAAGGCTCGGTGCTGAAATGCTCGCCGACCTGCGCAGAACAAAGGGCTATGCCGATCCGATGATCGACCTCGGCGACGACGCGAGAGCGATCGCGAGAACGAGGGAGGCATTGCTCGCCATTGACGACGTGATCGCGCCGCTCGCCATCGGAGCGGGCCAACTACAAAACGAGAAGTGGGGCCCCATGATGCGTGCCGGCGCAGACAAGAGCCTGTTTGCACGTCAGATCGAGCGATACGCCGACATCTATACATCTCGCGTCTCGAACCTGCTGTACCCCGGCCCGTACGCCACGTTCCGAATGGGACGCCTCGACCTTCCCCATGATCCCCGAACGCCCTGTGACCAATAGTCACTTCAGCGAACCTGCAGCGATGCATGGTCCTACTACGTTCTCCCCATGATCTCGAATGCCATCAGCGCCCTGCTTCTCGATGCAGACTTCTACACCGAGGTCGCTGAGGACGAATCGCTTCTCGGTCAGGCCGCCGTTGTGGTGGTGGCCGCGAATCTGCTTGGCGGCATGGGTTCTGCCTTCGCAACCGAGTCGAACCCGCTCGGTGGCGCCGCCATCGGCTTGGTGACAGGCCTCGTGGGTTGGCTCGTGTGGTCCGGAGTGGCGTACGCGATCGGGGTACGGTTGTTCGACGGCGACAGTGACTACAAGGAGATGCTCCGGGTCATCGGTTTCGCCTACGCCCCACTGGCAATCGGCATCATTCCCTGGCTGGGGTTCGTCGGTGCGGCTTGGGCCCTCTTCGCTGCCGTCCTTGCCATCAGGGAATCGATGGCGTTCTCCACACAAAAAGCGATTGCCACGATGGCCCTCGGTTGGGCGGCCTGGCTCGGTATCGCCGTGTTGCTCAACGGTGTGATCGGATGGGACTTCCTGGCCTCGCTCCCGATGTGAGCTTCTAGGACGTCGACCCTCTTCGCACGACCTGCCAGTCCTGACGCCAGCTCTTGTTCGCACGCCAGAAGAGCCATGACGCCATCCCGATCGGAATCGGCGGGAGCAGGCTGAGTCCTCTGAAGAGCAGAACACCAGCCGAGATCAGGTCGGTGTCCACCGGAGTCCCCGGATTGGTGGCCTGCCATCCAAGGGTGAGAAGACCGATCCACCCGAGGTCGACAAGGCCGAGGCCGCCGGGACTCACAGGGATCATCACGAGAAAGCGACCAAGGGCGAAGGCCAGCACGACCCACGGGACAGATATCTGATCCGGGGTTACACCCACCGCGTAGACACTGACGGTGAACAGCGCAGCCATCGAGACGTGGTTGAACACCGTTGACACTGTGAGCCGACTGGCTCGGGTTCGTACGATGCCGTCGAGTTCCCTCCGGAATTGCATGATCCCGGACTCGATGTCGGGCTTGTCGTTGTTCAGACGCTCGAAGACCTTTGCTCCGAAGCGGTCGGACCAGCGGGCGATTCTTCGTGCTCCGTCCTCGCTGCCAAGGAGCTTGACGAGCACAAACACCATGGCTGTCACGACGAGTACGCCTACCAAGGAGACGGCCCACATCCACCAAAGGGCACCACCGACGAGAGCGACCCCTACAACAGCCAGTACAGGCAGCGCCAAGCGACCGAACCAGTCCCACACGCCTGCCGACAGAAGCGCCGCCGAGATGCTCCCGGGAGTGAACCCCCACGACATGTACATCGTGTAGTTCACCGGCAGCGCAATGGCTCCTCCGGAAGGCACAGAATTGGTTATCGCTGTTCCCGTCATGTGGTTGACGAAAGCCTCGCGCAGCCGGAGAGATCGCATCACCTGCTCAAGGACGATCGGGTAGGCAACCAGGAAAGCTGATGCTGCGAAAGCAAGCAGCACCCACTCCAGTGGGCTGATCGAGCTGATGTACTCAAGAATCGACCGGTAGTCAGCGAGCCCCGGAAGCACGAATCCGAACACGGCGACGAGCACGATGAGGGTGACGCCGCCCGAGATCGCCTGCTTCCACCAGGCGCGATGAGGCTGTTGCGGGACAGCAACCTCTGCGACGTCCTCCGACGGCTCACTGGACAGTGGTTCAGACATCGTCGGATTGTCGCAGAGTCGACGGCGAACCGGCCATCAGCTGAGACCAACCAGCGCCTCGCTCGCCTCCCACAATGTGTCTGCTTGTTCGCCATCACGGGCAAATCGAGTGGACTTCTCGACCCTTCGGTCCGAGAAATAGAATCCGTCTGACACATCGATCAGGGGCTCAGTTGCGAGCCACACGATCGAGTCTGCGCCTTCTTCGGGAGCAAGCATCCAGCGCTTGCCGAACTTCGTGGTCATGCGCACGATCACCGAGCCGCCACGTCCACCGAACGATGTCGATACGACTCCGGGATGGACAGCAAAAGCCTGGACGTCTGAATTGGTTCGGTCGTTGATACCGCGTGCGTGGAGGATGTTGGCGAGCTTGGAGTGTCCGTAGACGTCCATCATCTTGTAGCGGCGATTCTCCCATCGGAGGTCGTCGAACAGGATCCCCGCCTTCGCGTAGGTGTGAGCGACGGATGAGACGTTTATCACGCGCGATGGAGCCTCGCCACCCAGCGATCCAAGGAGCAGAGAAGTGAGGAGGAACGGGCCAAGGTGGTTGGTGCCGAAGGTCATCTCGTGCCCGTCGGGTGTCACACGACGCGAGCCGAACACACCCCCGGCGTTGTTGACGAGTACCTGGATGTGGCTGTTCTCCCGCGCGAAACGCTCACCGAACGTACGCACCGAGTCGAGGTCAGCGAGGTCGACCAGTGCGGTGTCCACCTTGGCGCCTGTGTTGGCTGCAATACGCTCGGCAGCAGCTTCAACGCGACGAGCATCCCTTGATGTAATGGTGACCCTGGCGCCCCGCTCTGCAAGAGCTTGCGCCGTAGCCAGGCCGAGTCCAGAACTCCCACCTGTGACCAACACGACGCCGTTCTGTATGTTCCAAGACATGAGGAGGGAATGTAGAAGGTAAAAGGCAAAAGGTAAAACGCAGAAGGCCCTTCTTCGCGTCCTCCCCTGGAGGGAGGACGGGCGAGCTTGCGAGCCAGGAGGGGATGCTGCGAGCGTTCATCGTTTGGTGTTCTGCGTCACCCCCCTGCATCGCTTCCTCAGTCGTCCCTCCTTCAGCCTCAATCCTCTGTTTGATGGAACGCCTGCTCTGTCGTCCTCCCTTCAGGGAGGACACGCGAGCGCAGCGAGCGAGGA
>CBETWC010000096.1:0-6758 GCA_965539925.1 uncultured bacterium | reverse complement strand
CGAGCGCAGCGAGCGAGGAGGGGGTGCGAGCCTGCGAGCCTCATGCGGCACGCCATCTACAACCCGCTGCAGAATGCTGAGCGCATAACGTCTTGCCGTACGGGGCTCGCACCCCCTCCTGAGCATCGACTTCGTCGCTGTCCCGTCCTCCCTGAAGGGAGGACAACCTGAAGGGAGGACGATGCTTACTCCGCCTGAAGCCTGACATCGGGAACCCGTTTAGGGTTCCCTTCATGTTTCCAATACGAATGGTTGAGACAGAGCGCGACGACTTCGACGGCACGATCGTTGAGATGTGGCGAGAAGACGACTTCATCGGCATGGTGTTCTGGGATGGGGAGGCACCCATCGTCCAGATCTACCCCGACAGCAACGGAGACGTGCAGGATCTGGATGTGAGAGAGATCCAGCGACTCCTCGACACGGCGATGCAGATCATCGACCCGAACGCATTCGAGGATGATTTCGCATCGCTCAAGGAGGCTGTTGCCGAGGCAGCGGAGGAGGAGTCCGATCTACACCCCGCAACGGCTGCACTCCTGGGCGAGTTCGACGAGCGAGCGGTCTATCGAACCGGAGACGGTGAGGGCTTCTTCAAACGTGGTGATGCTGAGGCCTTCATCGAGAAGTGCGAAGAGCTTGATCTCGGCGTTGTCGAGATGGAGGGTTTCGACCTCGAAGGCCAGAAGCTCATTCCACGACCGAAGATGGACCTTGTAGTCACTCCGCAGAAGATGATGTCGTGGTCCGAGTTCCGAACGTTCGCGAACGCGACCGCTGCCGACACGCTCCGTGTCTGGCCGTCACGATCGACGTTGGTCGTCGCCTTCGTGATCCAGCAGCCGGACACCGAGACGATTGTGGCGTAGGGAGAGCGGAGAGCAAAGAGTGAAGAGTGAAGACGGAATCGCTTCGCTCGCCCAAGACAGGTTCTTTCTCTGTTCTATGTTCTCAGCTCTTTGCTCTTTGCTCTTTGCTCTCGGCCACGCCGTGATCGAAGTGGATTCATGTCACCAAGCTAGACGCTGAACGCCTCACGCCGAACGTCTAGCGCACATGTAGCCTGAGATCACGCGTTCGAACGGAGGGCACCGCACCGTGCCGACGTACAGGCCAGACCTTGAGTCCATCCCCCGCTACACGCCGGGCAAGCCCATTTCGGAGGTTGCCAGGGAGCTGGGAATCGAGTCCATCGACAAGCTCGCATCCAATGAATTCCCGTTGGAGCCGTTCCCCGAGGTGATCGACGCAATTGCAGCCGCAGGCACCACGGTCAACCGATACCCGGACAGTGGTCAGTACGAACTGACAAGGGCCATTGCCGAGCATCACGGCGTTGATCCGTCATCGGTTTGGGTCGGAGCCGGTTCGTCTGAGGTTCTCCGGTGCACTGCGTTGTCGGTCGGCGGTCCCGGCACGAATGCCGTGTTTGCCCATCCGAGCTTCGTGATGTACCGCATTGCAACCCTCGTGGCCCATGCAGATCCGGTAGCGGTCTCTCTCGACGCCAACTTCAGTCACGACCTCGACGCAATGCTCCACGCCATCACCGACGCCACCACCCTCGTGTACGTCTGCAACCCGAACAACCCGACCGGTGGAATCGTTCCGGGACAGGACCTCATCGAATTCATCGGAGCGATCGATGAGCGAGTCACGATCGTGATCGACGAGGCGTATGCCGAGTTCGTGACCGATGACACCTACGAATCGATGCTGCCGTTGGTAGAGCAGAAGCCGAACGTGCTCGTTGCTCGGACATTCTCGAAGATTTACGGACTTGCCGGGCTGCGCGTCGGCTACGGGATCGGCCACCCCGATCTCATCGACCGACTACGAACGACCCAGCCACCGTTCGCCGTGACCGCACCGGCCCAAGCAGCAGCGCTGGCGGCACTGCCGCTACAGGATCGTGTTGCCGAGCGGTGCAAGCTCAATGCGGAGGGCAGGGACCACCTCATCGATCAACTCTCCGGTCGCGGGTTTCGAGTTGCGGAATCGCAGGCGAACTTCGTCTACTTCGAGCCGGATGGCGATGCCCCGGGACTCTTCGATGCCCTCCTCAGAGAGGGTGTCATCGTGCGGGTCCTCGGTGACGGTGTCAGGGTCACGGTGGGGACCCGATCGGAGAATGAACACTTCCTCGAGGCTCTCGACAAGGTGGTGAGGCACTGATGCGCAGACCAGAAGATGTCCAGTGGGAATCATTGCACGAGATCGTCGACAAGGACGGTCATTTCGTTGGGGACGCTCCGTGGCTGACCGACGAGCTGGCCGTCGAGATGTACCGCGATATGGTCCGCACCCGGGTATTCGATCGGAGGGCAACCGCAGCCCAACGGCAGGGCCGCCTCGGGACCTACGCAATCGCCGAAGGCCACGAGGCCATCCAGGTCGGGAGCGCGCATGCACTCCGCGACCAGGACTTCATCTATCCCGGGTATCGGGAGCATGGTGTTCACATTTCCAAGAACATGCCGTACGAAACGATCCTTGCCTATTGGAAGGGACTCCCCAACGCGACGTGGAATCCATCCGAGATGCAGCAGATGGTGATCACCGTGCCAATCGGCAGCCATCTTCCCCACGCGGTTGGGCACGCCTACGCGGAGAGGTTCAAGGGCAACGACGTGGTCGTCGCGACGTACATAGGAGATGGAGGAACATCGGAGAACGACTTCCACTCAGGGCTCAACTTCGCCGGCGTGTGGAAGACACCGACCGTATTCATCGTGTCGAACAACTTCTACGCCATCTCTGTGCCCCTCGAGCAGCAGACTGCAGCAACTTGGCTGGCTGACAAGGCGATTGGCTACGGCATGGCCTCAGAGAAGGTCAATGGTTTCGATGCGCTTGCCGTGTACGACGCGACGCGCAGGGCTGTCGAACGCGGTGCTGCGGGAGAAGGGCCGACGCTCATTGAAGCGATCTGCTATCGATTCGGACCACACGCCACAGCTGATGATCCAGCGTTGTATCGCACGAAGGAGGAGGAGGAGCTGTGGCGCTCCCTCGATCCGATCGATCGGATGCGTTCCTTTGTCGTAAACGAGGGATTGTGGGATGACATCGCCGAGGAGCAGCTGATTGCAGAGGCAACCAAGACATTCGATGAGGCACTCGACACGGTGAACGGAATGGAACTCCCATCCCGTGTGGACATCGTTACCCAAGCATTCGAGAAGGTACCCGCGTCGATGGTTGAGCAGCTGCACCGCCTCGAGGATGGGGCGGGGGATCCCCGTTCGGAGATCCCTGCCTCACAGCAATGGGTCGTCGGTCGCGATGAGCTTCCGTCGGGACCTTCGAGCGAGATGACGATGGCCGACGCCATCAATGCCGCCCTCCACCAAGAAATGGCGGCGGACCCCACGACGATCCTCCTCGGTGAGGATGTCGCCGTCGCCGGTGGCGTGTTCCGGATCTCTGCTGGACTGCTCGAGAAGTTCGGCTCGGAGCGAGTCATCGACACCCCCATCAACGAGTCGGGCATCATTGGCACAGCGATAGGCATGGCATTGGCGGGCACCCGCCCGATAGCGGAGATCCAATTCGAAGGATTTTCCTATCCGGCATTCGATCAGATCGCAAGCCACCTCGGGCGTATCCGATTCAGGACGCGCGGCAATACATCACTGCCCATGGTGGTGCGCATGCCCAACGGTGCAGGCATCGGTGCGCATGAACATCACTGTGACAGTCCCGAGGCCTACTTCGCACATGTGCCGGGAGTGGTCGTGGTCGTGCCCTCCTCACCGACCGACGCGAAGGGACTGCTTGCGGCAGCGATCCGCTCGAATGATCCCGTGATGTTCCTTGAACCGAAGGTGCTGTACCGAGCCGGCAGGGAGCTGGTTCCCAATGCCGCCTACGAGTTGCCTCTCGGACGAGCACGTGTCCGTCGGGAGGGGAGCGACGTGACGCTGGTTACCTACGGCGGCATGGTGCCGGTCTCTCTCCGGGCGGCAGAGGCCGTGGCAACAGATGGCACTGATGTGGAGGTCATCGATCTCCGCACGGTATATCCGTGGGACTTCGAGACGGTCTCGGAGTCGATTCGAAAGACAGGCCGGATGCTCTTTGTCCAGGAGCCACAACGCACCGGCGGTATCGGAGCAGAAGTCGTTGCTGAGGTGGCGGAGCGATGCGGCTACGACCTCCAGGTGCCACCGCGGCGTCTCGCAGCAACCGATGCTCCGTGGCCCCAGTTCGCGATCGAGTTCCACGCACTGATCACTGACACCATGGTGATTTCTGAGTTGAGGAGCCTTGCCTCTGAGTAGTGGGTTCAGTGGTCCAAGAGGGTCTTCAGCACCGTTGTCACTTGATGGCCTGTTGAGGAGCTCACTGTTCCGATGCGTTGGAGTAGGCGTCTTCTGCTTATCGATCTGATCATTTCACATTGGACGTAGCTGGTCTCGGCAAGGCCACTCACTTCGTCGGCGTCGACTTCGACATGCACTGGTAGCTCGCGCCGTACCGTGGTCAGCGGCGCCACGATCACAAATGGCACGGTGAAGGCATCCGGAGGACCGATAACCAGTGACGGTCTGATGCCCGCTGGTTCATCCAGGTGGGCCCCTCCGAAGTCGACGAGCCAGAGATCGCTACAAGATGCCATCGGTCACGTGGGTTGCTTCCATCTCATCGAGATAGCTCTGCCACGCCTCTGGATCCTCGCGAAGCTTCTCATATTGTGCGTTGACCGTCTCGGCGAAGCGGCGGCGCCAGAGCGCTTCGGCTGCGTCGGCAACCGTATCGATGAGGGACGCGTCGGCCTCTTTGCCCAGTTCAACGAGCTTGGCGTGTGTCTCCGTATCGATGCGGATCGTCTTCGTACCCATAATCGAAGCATACGATTTGCATGCGGATCTGTCTATAGCAGTCACGCTTGGAAGGCTCCTGGTCTCGGTTGACGTTTGGGACAAGAGAAGCCTTCCTCCCAGGGGAATCTGCCTTCTTCGTCGTCGTAGCTGACCTGCAGTACGGGCACGGAGAACCCGTCGTGCCGTTCGTAGTAGCGGTTGGCTTCAAAGACGATGTCGCCAGCGTTCGGTACGTGTTCCAAGATGGCACGGTGTGGCCACTCAGCGAACCCGATCATCTCACCCGGGAGGAAGTCCTCACCTGACAGCACTCGGCTTGCCATCCCGTTGAGGAGGTGCGCGCTGTCCTGCTGGCTGAGGTCGAAGACGAGCAGTTCGGGGTGATGCATGCCGAACAGGCCGACGGTGTAGGCGAACGGAGGTTCAGAGAGATCCTCATCTCCATCACAACCGGGCCGAGAGCACTCTCCTCCACCTATGTACGCAATGAAGATGCCGCGCCGCCGTACAGCTGAGGTGATCAGGGCATCGTGCTGGTCCATCCATGCGCGTGTCTGAGCATCCATCGAGATTCCTTTCTCGACGACTCACCGCTGCCAGTGACAAAGTACGGCTTGGGTCCGACAGAATCGAAGGATGGTCAACCGCCGCCGCTCAGTTTTCTGCTCTCTTCAGACCCAGGGATCCTCGCGACGGATTGATGGCAGATTCCGTTTCCGGCGAACACCGATACGGAAGGCAGGGCCGACGTTGGTGCCCCAGCGTGACTCCGCCTGTTCGAGGAGGCGTCGTAGGCGGGCTACCTGGTTCCTCAGTCGAGCATTCTCACTCTGGAGTCGGATGATCCTCTTGATGCCCTCGAGGTTCACACCTGCGCTGGAGAGTTCCTGGATGAGGAGCAAGCGGTTGAGGTCTTCCTGGCTGTACCTGCGGGTGCCACCAGGCGTCCGGTACGGATCGACGAGGCCCCGACGTTCGTAGACGCGCAGGGTCTGTGGGTGCATGCCGACGAGCTCGGCAGCAACCGAGATGATGTAGACGGCTTCTTGTTGGTCGTTCATGTCACACCCCGAGATGGTCGCGTGGATTCCACTGTGATTCTGCGTTCCGGAGCGCCTCGAGCGCTTCCTTCTCCTCGTCCGTGATGATCTTGGGCACAGCGATATCGATCGTGACGAGGAGGTCTCCGGTTGCGGTCGCCGTCTCGACGCCCTTGCCGGTGAGCTTCAGGGTCGTGCCCGGCTGCGTGCCAGCCGGTACCTTGATCTTGGTTGTGCCGTTGAGGGTTGGCACACTCACCACTGCACCGAGAGCGGCCTCTGAGTACGTGATGGGAACACTCATCGTGAGGTCCCTCTTTCCTGAGCGCCCGAAGACTGGATGTTGGCCCACGCGGATCTCGACGTAGAGGTCACCTGCGGGTCCTCCATTGGCACCGGGGCCACCCTTGCCCTTGACACGCACCCTCGTACCATCGGACACGCCCTTTGGGATCTTCACCTTGACGGTGGCGGGTCCGACGCTGAACTCCTTGGTTGGCCCCGACAGCGCTTCATGGAAACTCAGCGTGATCGAACCGGACACATCCTGCCCCTTCTGGGGCCTGGCCTCGCGTCGGCCACCGGCGAAGAGATCTTGCAGGCCGCCGAAGAGGTCGCCTGCGGCACCACCGAAGCCGCCACCGAGGAGGTCCTCGACCCGGACGTACTGTTGATTTCCCGCCGGACCACCAACGAAGTAGCCCATCTCTCTGGCGTGGTCGTACTCCTTGCGGGTGTCCTCGTCGCCGATCGTGTCGTACGCCTCGTTGACTTCCTTGAAGCGTGCTTCGGCTGAGTCGTTGCCGGGGTTGTTGTCAGGATGAAACTCGCGCGCGAGTTTGCGGAACGCCTTCTTTATATCCTTGTGTTCAGCGTTCTTGGCTACGCCGAG
>CBETWC010000095.1:0-6781 GCA_965539925.1 uncultured bacterium | reverse complement strand
ACACCCGATGGTCGACGACATCACCACAGACATTTGGCCCGATGGGACCAAACCCGTGTGGACACTTGGCATAGACACGCCGCGAGACGCCGTCATGGCATACCGACTGGCCGCGTCACGCAAGACCGAGATCGAACGGCAGGTGGACGACAGGGAGAAGACAGGCGTCTTCACAGGGGCCTACGCCATCAATCCCCTCACCGGCGAGAACATCCCGATCTTCGTCGCCGACTACGTCCTGATGGGATACGGCACGGGAGCCATCATGGCAGTGCCCGGCCAGGACGAGCGGGACTGGGAGTTCGCCGAAGCATTTGACCTTCCGATCATCCGCACCGTCCAGCCACCTCCCGACTTCGACGGCGACGCGTACGTCGGTACCGGACCCGCGATGAACTCAGGGTTCCTCGACGGGCTCGAGATCGACGAAGCGAAGAAGCGGATCATCCAGTGGCTCGAGACCAACGGTGCAGGCAAGGGCACGGTCACCTACAAGTTGCGCGACTGGCTCTTCTCGCGCCAGCGCTACTGGGGCGAACCGATTCCGATCCTCCACGGTCCCGAAGGGGAGCTCATCCCCGTGCCCGAGGACGAGTTGCCGTTGCGGCTTCCCGAGGTGGACGACTACAAGCCGCATGCCTCTGACGATGAGAATGCCGAGCCGACACCAACTCTGTCCAATGCGACCGACGAGTGGAAACACGTAGAGATCGACGGTGTCAACTACGAGCGAGAGCTCAACACGATGCCGCAGTGGGCCGGGTCTTGTTGGTATTACCTCAGGTATCTGGATCCGACAGACAGCGAGCGACTGGTTGATCCGGACATGGAGCAGTACTGGATGGGCGAGTCTGGCGTCGACTTGTACGTCGGGGGTGTTGAGCACGCGGTCCTGCATCTGCTGTATTCGAGGTTCTGGCACAAGGTGCTCAACGATCTGGGTCATGTCGGGACCAAGGAACCTTTCGGCAGGCTCTTCAACCAGGGGTACATCCTTGCTGACGCGTTCCAGGACGACCGCGGCATGTACGTGCCCGCCGCGGACGTGATTGAAGAGGACGAGACATACACCTACGAGGGTCAACCGGTAACGCGCCACTACGGCAAGATGGGCAAGTCCCTCAAGAACTCCGTCAATCCTGATGACATCTTCGAGGAGTATGGAGTCGACGCACTCCGTCTCTACGAGATGTTCATGGGACCCCTCGACACTTCACGCCCGTGGTCCACGAAGGACATCGTTGGCGTCCATCGATTCCTCCAACGTCTGTGGAGGAACTTCATCGACGAAGATACCGGCGAGGTCCTCGTGGGCGACGATCCTGCAGAGGGTGATCTCCAGGTGCTGTTGCACCGCACGATCGAGGCAGTCGGCCACGACATGAACAACCTGCACTTCAACACCGCAGTGGCTCGCCTCTTCGAACTGAACAATGCCCTCGTCGGTCTTGAGCGTGTCCCGTCGGATGTCGCTGACGTGCTGCCAAGGCTGTTGTCGCCCCTCGCACCGCACATCTCGGAAGAGCTGTGGTCGCGCATGGGGAGGGAGGGGTCCGTCGTCACCGCTGACTGGCCGATGTGTGACAAGTCGCTCATTGCTGAGGACACGGCAACGATGGTTGTTCAGGTGAACGGCAAGGTCCGAGATCGTATCGAGGTCCCAATCAGCATCACGGAAGAAGAAGCCGTGGTCCTCGCCCTTGCTTCGGAGAGAGTCCAGGCCCATACCGGCGGGGCGCAGCCCCGAAAGGTGATTGCTCGACTGCCCAACGTCCTCAGCCTCGTAGTGTGAGCGTTCCCGCCACCGAAGCGGTCCAGAGGGCCCGCCTGGACACAGGTGACCTCGATCTGTCCAAGGTGAGCGTCCGCATGATGTCGCAGTGGATGTCACGTATTCTCGGTCCAGACGTCGCAGCGGTAACGCTCGGCGACAGCATCTTCGTGACATCGGGCAAGTACCAATCGGTCGTTGCTGGCAATGAGGGTCTCCTCCTGGCACACGAGTTGGTGCACGTTGACCAATGGCGTCGAGAGGGCACGGCGCGGTTCCTGTCGAGGTATCTGTTCGACTACGTGAGGAATCGCATGATCGGACTCGATCACAAGGTCGCGTACAGGGCGATCGGTTTCGAAGCAGCAGCCTTCGATGTCTCAGAACGACCAGATCGGGAAATCGTATGATCGAACCGGCGCCACCCTCTGGTTACCTGCCGGTGGCATCCTGGAGATACTGGGATGTCATCGTCGTCTTCTTCAGCGGAGCGATCGTCTCGATCTTTGTGGCAGCCATCATCGTCGGTGCCGGTGTGAATCCACTCGAACCGATTCCCTTCTCGCTCATCTTTGGTGCACAGGCGGCGACGAGCTTCGCAATGGCATGGTTCCTGTCCCGTTCCAAGGGCTCTGGCTCGCTCGCGGCCGACACCGGGCTGATCGTCAAAGGATCCGACTGGTGGGGGATCTTCGCGGGAATGGGCCTCCAGATCGCTATCGCACTGGTCACTGCGCCGTTCATCCTGTGGTTGTGGCCCGATGGGCCGCCCGCCCAAGGGGTTGCGGAGGTCGCTGAGTCGTCCGAGACGCTCATGGATCAACTCGTTGTGCTCGCGGTGGTCGCGGTCGGTGCTCCCATCATCGAAGAGATCATCTTCCGTGGGATGCTGCTCTCGATCCTGATGCGTTCGCTGAGCCGTTGGCCTGCGATCCTCATCTCCGCAGGGATCTTTGCTGGAGTCCATCTCGTGGACCCGAATGCCATCGCTGTGGTGCCCGGACTCTTCCTGCTGGGCATCGCGCTCGGATGGGTTGCCATCAGGCGAGGGGATCTATCCCTTGCCATTGCACTGCACTCGGGCATCAATCTCCTTGCTGCGATCTCGCTGTTGTACGGGGACTCGCTCTTGAAGTGGGCAGAGGACCAGATGGAACAGCTCGAGCAGCTTGAAGCCATCGTGGCGTGGTTCCTCTGATCTGACGGAGGGGTGCCGGAATCAGGCCTCTTGAGGCGTGAACCCGTGCGTGATACGTTGCGCTGGCGCGGCGGGTGGGGTGCACATGTCGCGCGATCCCTCGAACCTTGCAGTGACCGTGACAGGTGTTGCCGTGCTCACAGTGATTGCTGGCGCGGTCTGGTTCGGACTGGGCGCCGATGGTTCGCCTCCTGTCGCTTCCCAGACGGTCGTGGAACAAGGCCACGCTGCCGAAACGATTCGGGTCCACGTGTCAGGATCGGTAGCGGGCCCTGGCGTCGTGGAGTTGTCTGCGGGTGCGATCGTGGCCGACGCAGTTGCTGCCGCTGGTGGAGCGCTTCTGAGCGCGGACCTCCAATCGATCAACCTTGCAGCAACGATCCGTGACGGCGAGCGGATCGTGGTACCCGACCTGAGCCGACGAATCGACGGTGGCACGAGGACGGCCGACGAAGGCATCGATCTCAACACCGCCTCGGCATCCGAACTCGAATCGTTGCCCGGAGTCGGCCCCGTCCTTGCTGAGCGGATCGTTGCCTACCGAACCGAGCGGGGACCATTCCTCGTGGTCGAGGACTTACTCGACGTCCCCGGCATTGGTGAGGCCAAGTTGTCCCAGATGCGAGACGCAATCAGCTACCCGTGAGACCGGAGATCTCGATACCGGGCAGGTGGGCTCTCGTGGCAGCGGCCACGACGTGGAGTGGAGTCGTGGTGGGGCACTCGTCTGTGCGCCTCGTTGTGCTTGTCGCTCTGGCCCTGTCGACGCTTGCCGTCGTTGCGCGTCGTCTCGATGTGGCGGTCGGAGTCTCCTTCGTGATCCTCGGCATGGTCTCGGGCGTGGTGGCAGGCGAGCGCGTGGCGGCGATAGAGCGAGCCGTGATTCCCCGGGGCCGGGTTGTACTCGTCACGCGGATCGTTGAAGAGGCAAGCGGGGCAAGCTACTCGAGGGCTGTTGGAGAGCCGCTGGCGATCGACGGAACGCCGTGGGCTGGTCCCCGGATCGCTCTCGTGGGACTCGACGAGACGATTCCGGTCGGAGCGACCGTGACACTCGAAGGAGATCTCCGGCCGCGGGTGGCACGGGTACGCGACGAGATCGTTGCGGGTGTGTTGAGAATCGACGCATCGTCGGGGATTCAGCTTCCGGCCAATCCGATCTTCCGGACCGGTAACGCCATTCGGGGACGCGTCACCGACGTCTATGACGGGTCGGCACGCGGTGATGGACTCGTCCGCGGACTCCTCATCGGCGACACGGACCTTCTCTCAGCAGGAGCCGAGGAAGATCTCCGCAGATCGGGGCTGGCCCACTACATCGCCGTGTCCGGATCGAATGTTGCAATGTTCCTGGTTGCATGGTGGTTCGTGACGGCGCCCATCTCCGTGAGGCCCGGGCTGCGAGCGATCGGCGGAATCGTCGGCCTCGGCGTTTTCGCCGTCGTGACGCGCTGGGAGCCGTCGGTGATCAGAGCATCCGTGATGGCAGCCGTGCCTCTCGTTGGTGGACTCCTAGGAATTCCCTTCGATCCCTGGATGGCGCTCGGCACGGCCGTCACTCTGCTCCTACTCGTCTCAGGCCAACTCGCGTTCTCGGTCGGTTTCCAGCTCTCCGTTGCCGCGACCGCTGGTGTGATGGTGGGCGTCGCAGCAGCGCGTGGCAGGTCGCCGGCCTGGCTGTATGTCCCGCTCTATGCGACCGTTGGAGCACAGCTGATCGTTGCCCCGATCATCCTCGTGGTCTTCGGGTCTGTTCCCCTGGTTGCGCCTCTGGCGAATCTCATCGTTGGGCCGATCGTGGCTGTCACGACGGCAATCGGGGCAGTCGCCCTCGTGCTGCCACCACTTGCGGCGCTCTCGGACATCGGGGCAAGGACGATTCTCGCCATTGCCAAGGCGGCTTCAGCGGGGCCACAGCTCGGATGGATCGGCACGGCGGCGGCTGGGGTTGTTGGCGGCGCCGTTGCGTGGAAACCATCCAGGTCGCTCGGTATCGCGGCTGTCGTGCTCGGTGTGCTGATGATGGCGGGGACTTCAACGACGTGGCCCAACGAACCGACCCTGGTCGCTCTCGACGTTGGGCAGGGAGATGCGATCCTCCTCCAGGATCCGAGTGGACAGGCGATCCTCGTGGACGGAGGACCTGACCCTCGGATGCTTGACAGGGCTCTGAGGCGGAACGGAGTACAACGTCTCGATCTCGTT
The DNA here is from genome assembly GCA_965539925.1 of uncultured bacterium. Classification (GTDB taxonomy): domain Bacteria; phylum Actinomycetota; class Acidimicrobiia; order Spongiisociales; family UBA5794; genus B3-G11. Next base: position 1,607 of record CBETWC010000095.1, on the reverse strand, counting down.
GTCGTGACCCACGGCGATCTCGACCATGTGGGAGGTGTGATAGAGGTATTGGGCTCAGGCGATGTCGGGGAGTTGTGGGTACCGATGTTCGCTGTTGAGACCGGACTCCTGGAGGAGGCGATCGTCGCTGCGGAGCTGGCCAACATCCCTGTTCGAAGGGTGACGGCGGGTCTTGTCCGGTCCACGCGTTCGTTCCGCATTGAGGTCCTTGGCCCAAGGCGCAAGTACCAGGCGGAGAACGACGGTTCGGTGGTTCTCCTCGTATCGGCAGGGAGAACTGCGTTCCTCGGTGGCGACATCGAAGCTGTCGCCCAGACGGACATGCCTGCGCTCAGGCCAGACGTGCTCGTTGTCCCGCACCATGGCTCAGCGACCACCGATCTTCGATGGCTCGAACGAGTCGTTGGCGAATTCGCACTGCTCTCGTACGGAGAGAATCGGTACGGTCACCCACACCCAGATGTGCTCGGGGTGCTGGAAGAGGCCGGGACCGAATTGCACCAGACGCACCTCGAAGGAGACATATCGATCAGTCTCGGGTCGGCGCCATGACACACCGCCCCGCTATGTTTGACAGCCATGGGTTGGTACGCAGTCACAGGGACAAAGAACGCTGGTCCATCAGAGCGTGAGCGAATGCTTGCGAAAGCTGCTGAGATCCTTGCTGGATGCGATGTGGAATCCCCGACGCGCGTCGATGTTCCGCAGAAGGGGAGCGGTTCCTCCGATGATGGTGGCGCCGTACGCGACGCGGTCCATGCGATGATCCCCGCCCTTCAGTCCGGATCGCTCTTCGGAGGCAGTACCGGTGTCCTGGTTGCAGATGCGCAGAACCTCCTCAAGAGCGAGGTGGATACGATCGTTGAACTCCTCGACAACGCTGATGAGGACCAAGCCGTTGCCGTGTTTGTATCAATCGGAGCGCTCCCGGCGGCAATACGTAAAGCGGCGAAGGCCTCGCGTGGTGTTGAGACCATCAAGCAATTCAATGAGCGAGATGCTGCAGCATGGCTGACCGAGGAGGCAAAACGGCGAAGCCTTCGTGTCGACTCGGCAGCGCGAAGTGAGTTCCTGAACCACTTCGGGTCGAACACTGCAGCGATGGCGCGTGCTCTCGACCAGCTATCCGTCAGTGGCAAGACGATCTCGGCTGAGGACGTCAAGTCCCGATTCACGGCGCGGCCTGACGAGCCGATGTGGTTCCTTGGCGACGCCATCATGTCCGGAGACCAGAACGAGGCGCTCCGAAGATTGTCGGATTTCCTCCACCATCAACATCCCCTCATCCTGCTTTCGTACCTCGAGGGTGTTGTGAGGAAGCGCTCGCTTGCAGCTGTCGCCCCCGACTTCGAGACGTTCGCCGAATGGTCCGGATCGAACGCGAACTCCTACGCAACGAAGAAGGTGTGGCAGTCGAGGAACCGTGCCTCTGTCGAGGGTCTCGCAAACTCGGTCCGGGCGCTTGCCAAGGCAGACCTCACGCTCAAGACCCAACCAGAGGCAACGCACCGGATCACCCTTGAACGTCTCACGGTTGCGATGTGCCGGTGGAATGCGTAGAGAAGAGATCAGGCGTCAGGCGTCAGGTATCAGGCGTCAGGTATCAG
>CBETWC010000094.1:0-6800 GCA_965539925.1 uncultured bacterium | reverse complement strand
AGAGAACAAAGAAGAGAGAAATCAGGCGTCAGGTATCAGGCAGAGCCTGACGACAGGGGAGTCGTGTCTGTGGCTACACGTGCTCTGGCATCTCAACTCTTGATTCTTGACTCTGTCCGAGGCTCTTCAAGCCGAGGACCACAAAGAACAGCACGATGGGTATCAGGGCCATCGTCGCTGATCCGGATGTCCCCGCGTGGTAGCTGATGATCAGCCCAAGAACGACGGAGGCGAGACCGATAGCGGCCGCGGTGAGCATCATCGAAGGCACCCGACGAACAAGTAGTGCCGCGGTGGCTGGTGGCCCAACCATCAGGCCGAATACCAGCAGCGTGCCCACTGTCTGAAACGAACCGACGATCGACAGGGTGATCAGCACCAACAGGATCGCGTGTGTTGCTCGTGGTCGCAGACGGAACAGCTCAGCTTTCTGTTCGTTGAATGCAAGCACGAGGAGTCGTCGATACAACAACGTCGTTCCTGCAACCGCCATCACAGCAACAGTGGCAAGGACGGCAATGTCGCCTGTCGATACTCCAAGGACGTTCCCGAACAGAATCGCGGTGAGCGTCCCATTGGCGCCGTCGGTGGTTGAGATCAGGATCACCCCGAGTGCGAGCATCCCTGCAAACAGCAATCCGATACCTGTGTCCTCGGAGAATTTGGTCTGACGATGAACGAAATTGATGCCGACAACCATGACGAGGGCGGCAGCCACAGCACCGAGGAGAAGGTTGAAGCCGAACAACACAGCCAGGGCTATGCCGGGTATCACTCCGTGTACAAGCGCATCGCCAAGGAACGTCATCCCACGGATCACGACCCAGGTTCCCACGACGGCGAAAACGATCGCCGCCAAGGATCCAGCGACCAGGGCGCGTTGTTGTATGCCCAAGGCAAACGGGTCAAGTAACCAATCCATATCGGCACACGGTAGCTGACGAGCGACCGGTCAGGATACTTGCGTCCCCTGGGAGGGGACGAAGGATGGTGTCATCTGCTCCTATGCCTCAGTGATCGTGACGGAATTGATGGTCACGGGATTGATGGGCTTGTCCTGAGCGCCGGTTGCTGCCGCGGCGATTCGGTCGACGACTTCCATGCCTTCGGTGACTTCTCCGAAGATCGAGTACTGATTCGGCAAGCCGTAGTCAGCGTGCATGATGAAGAACTGTGACCCGTTCGTGTGCGGTCCCGAGTTCGCCATCGCGAGCGTGCCCCGGTTGTACTTGGACTTCGAGTGTCCCAACTCATCTCGGAACTTGTAGCCCGGACCGCCGCGTCCTGTGCCGGTCGGATCGCCACCCTGGACCATGAAACCGGGGATCACGCGATGGAAGATGACGTCGTCGTAGAAGCCTTCGCCCCCGAGGAACAGAAAGTTGTTGACGGTCTGAGGGGCGTCCGCCGCGTACAAGTCGACGGAGATATCGCCTTCACTGGTACTGAGTACCGCTTTGTACGTCTTGGACAGGTCGATGGTGAGATCTGGTGCGGCGCTGTACTGCTTGGTCATTGGGGGCTCCAACGTTCGGGTACGTGATGGCCGCACGATAGGGGAGTCCTCGGGCCAGATGCCCGGGATTCGTGGCCGTCCGAGGGCGTTCCAAGAAATCCTATGAATCGATTTGCAATAGAAATAGGAATCATTATCATTAATTGCGTAGTCACGGAGTACGTTACTAAGAAATAGAGCAACGGAAAGGCTTGACGTGGCAAGAGTTGAACTCCAAATAACGCGTAGGCAGTTCCTGGCAAGCAGCGTTGCCGGGTCCGCCCTCATGGGGACCGCAGCCCCCAAGTTCGCAGGCAAGTATCCGGAACCGGCATGGTTCGCAAAGGGTGAGGTGACCACCACCTACAACTTCTGCGACATGTGTCCGTGGAAGTGCGGCATTCAGGTCAAGAGCGTCGACGGCAACGTCATCAAGATCGATGGCAACCCGGCAGACCCGAAGAGTCGCGGCATGCTGTGTGCAAGGGGTCAAGGCGGTGTCTCGTTCATGAACGACCCGGACCGCCTGAAGTTCCCGATGATTCGAACCGGTGAACGCGGCGAAGGCAAGTTCCGCGAGGTCACGTGGGAAGAGGCGTTCGACTACACCGCCGACAAGCTCCTCGAGATCAAGGAGAAGTACGGCCAGGAAGCGCTTGCGATCTTCGGTCACACGACGGGCGACACCTGGTTCGCGGAATACTTCTCGCAAGCATGGGGAACACCGAACGCTGGCAAGCCTTCGACCTCGATCTGTCTGAGTCCTCGTGATGAGGCATCGAACCTCACAGTCGGATTCCCCGCTGGTGGCCACGAGCCGATGGACTGGGCCGGGATCGAGTGCGTGACACTCATCGGAAGCCACATCGGCGAGGATTCGCGGAACACAGTGATGCAGGACTTCGTCAGTGCGCATGCACGAGGAGCCCAGGTCATCGTTGTGGATCCGCGCTTTTCAAGCGCAGCAGCAAAGGCGGACCATTGGCTGCCGATCAAGCCCGGTACTGATACCGCCTTGCTGCTCGCTTGGATCAATGTTCTCATCACCGAGGAACTATTCGACCGTGCCTACATCGAAGAGTGGGCGAATGGCCTTGATGAGCTGACCGAACACGTCCAACAGTTCACCCCGGAATGGGCCGCAGCGATCACCGATCTTCCCGCTGACCAGATCCGTGAAACGGCCCGAGTCATGGGAGAACGTTATCCGAAGGCAGCGATCATGCCTGGTCGCCACACGACGTGGTACGGCAACGACACCCAGAGGATGCGTGCTGTCTTCATCATCAACTCGCTGCTCGGCGTCTACGGACGTGAGGGCGGCATGTACTTCAACAAGTCGGTGTTCCTCGATGGTTACCCGCATCCTCCGTTTGCTGTTGCGGGAAGTGCTGGCGGCTGTTCTGCCGAGCCGGGCGAAACAACCGACGAGCTTCCGCTCGGACCAACGGGCAAGGCCCGTGCCGATGGCGTGAAGGACAAGTTCCTCCGCGGGGCGACAGCGACCCAAGAGCTGATCGAGCCGATGATCACCGGCGAGCCCTATCGCATCGCAGGCTTGATCGTCTACGGCGTGAACCTCCTGCACTCGTTGCCAATGCCTGAACGCACCATTGAAGCGCTCAAAGCGCTCGACTTCGTTCTCGCCATCGACGTGCTCCCCCAGGAACACGTTGCATGGGCCGATGTCGTGTTCCCTGAGGCGACCTACCTCGAGCGGTACGACGACCTCTCGGTGATCTCTCACAAGACACCGTTCATCCAGATGCGCGAGCCTGCTGTTGCTCCCATGTACAACACACTGCCCGGTTGGATGATGGCCAGGGAACTCGGTTTGCGAGTTGGCCTCGACGCCTTCTTCAAGTGGGAGACCGTCGAGGAGTACATCGACACGAGGCTCAGATCTGTCGGGTCGAGTCTCGAGAAGATGCACGACAACGGTGGCGTGATCGTCCAGACGGGAAAGCCCTATCTGGAGGACTTCGAGGACGAATCCCCGTTCCACACACCCTCAGGCAAGATCGAATTGGCATCGGAACCTCTGGCTGAAGCTGGTTTCGACTCGATGCCGGTGTATGAACCCACCGACGAACCCCCTGAAGGCTACTTCCGGCTGCTCTACGGTCGAGCTCCGGTTCACACGTTTGCACGGACACAGAACACTCCGGTGCTCAACGACGTGTATCCGGAGAACGAACTGTGGATCAACGAGGACAGGGCCGCCGAACTCGGGTACTCGAACGGAGACCGGGTGTGGTTGGAGAACGAAGCCGGTGACAAGACCGGCCCGATCGCTCTCAAGGCCACACAGCGGATCCGCAAGGACGCCGTGTTCATGGCACATGGTTTCGGTCAGGTCGCTGAAGGTCTCACAAAGGCCAACGGCAGAGGCGCCAGCGATACCAAGCTGATGCGCACGTACAAGCTCGATCCCATCAGCGGGGGAGCAGGGCTGCGTGTCAACTTCGTCCGGATAGCGGAGGGGGGCTGACATGGAGTACGCATTCCTCCTCGACATGAGCCGATGCATCGGGTGTGAAGCCTGTGTTGTTGCCTGCAAGACCGGCAACGAGCTTCCTCTCGGCACGCAATACATCGAACTCAACGAGAAGACGTCCGGGACGTTCCCGAACCTCACCGGCGGATTCCAGAACCAGCGCTGCTACCACTGCAAAGACGCGGCGTGTGTGTCGGTCTGCCCCACTGGTGCGCTCTTCAAGGAAGATGGGCTCACCCGCCTCAACTCGAGCGCATGCTCAGGATGTGGTTACTGCGTCCAGGCATGCCCATACGACGTTCCCAAGATGGAGAACGGCAAATCGACCAAGTGCGACGGTTGTGCTTCAACGGTTGCCTCCGGTGGATCACCCTGGTGTGTCCAGACCTGTCCTGCAGGGGCACTCATGTACGACACGAGGGACAAGGTCCTCGCCGAAGCACACAAGCGTGTTGATGCGATCAAGGGTCGTTATCCGAACGCACAGGTGTACGGCGAGACCCAGGCCGGCGGCCTCGGCATGATCCTCGTGCTGCCTGACGATCCTGAGACCCTCGACATCCCGGCAGATCCGCCGCCTGTCCCCATGGTCACAGATATCTGGAAGAACGTCGTCCAACCAGCATCGATGGCCGCAACAGCAGTAGCCGCCATTGGAGCCGGCGTCCTCGGGATCATCGCGAGGAAGAACCACTTGGCCGAGCTCAGGGAGATCGAAGAGCAAGAGCTTGCGATCGCCGGTGTCGGCGAATCCACATCGGAGGAGGAGTAATCATGGCTGAGACCAACCACGACCTCGACATCCTCCGGTACCGGAGAGCACAGCGAGTCGTCCACGCGATCATGGCCAGCTCCTTCCTGATACTGCTCATCACTGGCCTAGCGCTCGTGTGGAGTCCTCTTTCGTGGATCGCTGCGGGCGGATGGTCACGCTATCTGCATCGCATCGCTGCGGTCGGATTCATGTCGGTCCCGATCCTGTATGTCGTGATGGACCGCGATGGAGCGAAAGAGGTTCTCGTCGAGTCATTCAAGTACGACAAGGACGATGTGAAGTGGTTCACCCTGATGTACCGCTACGCCCTCGGGCGCACAGCGAAGATGCCGCCACAGGGCCGCCTCAACGCCGGACAGAAGCTGCATCACTCCGCGGTGATCATCTTCTCTGCCGTCATCGTCCTGACCGGTCTTGTGCTGTGGTGGCTCAAGTCGGACCTCTCCACATCGATGCTGTCGTGGATGGCGATCATCCATGACCTGGCAATGCTTGCCCTGACACTGCTGCTCGTCGGCCATGTCTTCTTCACCTTCGTCTACAAGGCGTGGTCATCCATGGCCACGGGCTACGTGGCGAAGGAAGACATGGAGATGGAGCACAGCAAGTGGGTTGAGGAACTGGATGAGGATCTCGCGGCCAGCTCGGCTGGGGAACTCTCCGACTGACATGAAGCATCTACACATAAACAGCGGGCGAAAGCCTGCAGGGGGACATGTTTCCCCGCCAACGAAAGGAAAATAATGGGAAGAATGTATCGAGCAATACTGATCGGGCTTGTGCTCGCCATAGCGATGATTTCCGCCGCGTGCGGTGGAGACGATGCCGCAGACACGACGACGACCGTGGCAGACACCACGACGACGACCGTTGCGCCGTTCGACCTGGAGGCATCCATTGATGGGTACCTGTCCGCACTCCCCGACGGCTTTCTGGCCATCGGCGATCTCGACGCCTTCAAGGAAGGCGTTGAGGCAAGTGGCGCACTCGTGATCGACGTTCGTGAAACCGGCGAGTATGACGAAGGTCATATCCCTGGTGCCGTGAACATCCCGATCCGTACGATCGCTGCGAACCTTGACAAGATCCCGACAGATCGTCAGGTGTACGTGTACTGCAAGTCCGGGTTCCGTGCGGGCGAAGCACTGGCGTCGCTCGGGATGCTCGGATATGACAACGTACTGTCGTACAAGCCGGGTTGGGGTGGCTGGACCGCCGCAGACCAAGAGGTCAGCACCGAAGCCGTTGAGGCGGAGGTCGTTGGAGCTCCTGACATCGAGCCAGAGCTTCTGGCAGCGGTTGACGGGTTCCTGTCCACCATTCCTGAGGGCTTCCTGTCCGCAGGTACGGCTGACAGCGTTGTCGAGGCCATCGATGCCGGTGCAGCGGTCATCGACGTTCGCACAGCCGGTGAGTTTGAGAAGGGTCACCTTGAGGCTGCCAGCAACATCGACTTGCGCGCACTCGCCGCAAACCTCGGATCTGTACCGACGGACACCAACGTCATCGTGCACTGTGGCTCCGGTCACCGTGCCGCAATGGCTACGGCAGCACTCCACGTGCTCGGATTCGACAACGAGAAGGGCTACGGAGGTAGCTACGACTCCCTCGTGGAGGCTGGCATTCCTGCTCTGACCCCGTAATACAAGCAATCAACAATTGAGGAACGGGAGCGACCAGGCGCTCCCGTTCCTCGCGTCCGGAGCTCGCTGCGCTCGCGGTAGTACGTAGTACGACTCGGAAGTCTCGTCTGTCGTCCTCCCTGAAGGGAGAACAATGTGTTGCATGCGTTCGCGACAGGACACCTTGAAGGTGGGACGCGTGGAGAGAGGATTCAGTACGTAGAAGACGCGCGGATAGGGAGATGTCAGGGCGAGACGAAAGACAAAAGACGAAAGACAAAAGATCGGAAGGGAATGGGATACTACGGTCGATCCTCTGAACTACCAGTCCCTGTCCGCTGATCTACGTACTACCGAGGGCTCGCTAGAACCCTCTCCTCTTCCGCTTCTTGATCGACTTCTCCGTGAAGG